>CAZYXP010000027.1:0-27498 GCA_964651325.1 uncultured Phycisphaeraceae bacterium | reverse complement strand
ATGCAGGCAAGATGCCTGCGCTCCGGGTTTGCGACGACTTTGCGCTGTACTGCTAGCGACCCGGCGCATGCGCTGGGCATGAAAGGTCATTAAAATGGCACCAGAAACGATGAGTCGCAAGATTTTGGTTGACATGCTTTCGATACCGACGGCGCCGTTTGCGGAGCATCAGGTCTTGGCGTACCTGGAGCGGTTCCTCCGGCAGCGCAAGCTCACCGACGTGAAGCGTGACGCGGCGGGCAACCTGCTCGTACGCGTGCGGCGCGGGAAGCGTCGCGTCAAACGCCCCGTGTGCATCACCGCCCATCTCGATCATCCGGGGTTTGTCGTGGATCGGGCCATCGGCAAGAACAGCGTGCGCGCGTTCTGGCGCGGCGGCGTGCCCAAGGAATACTTCGTAGGAAGCAAGGTGCGATTCGACGTTGATGGGCGATGGGTCAAAGGGCGGGTCCGATCGATTAAGACCGTCTTGCGCAACGGCATCCGGCGCGTGAATACGGCGCGAATCGATGTCGATGGGGCCGTGGAGCCCGGCGCGATCGGCATGTGGGACTTTCCGGATCCTCGGATTCGCGGCTCGCGCATTTACGCTCGGGCGTGCGACGATCTGGCCGGCGCGGCCGCGATGGTCGCTTGCATCGACCGGCTGGCGCGCAGCCGGTTTGCGTGCGACGCCTATTTCTTGTTCACGCGGGCGGAGGAGGTCGGTTTTGTCGGTGCGATCGCCGCCGCTCGGAAGAAGACCATCCCGCCCCAATGCATCGTCGTGGCCATGGAGACCAGCTCGGAACTTGTCGATGCCAAGATGGGAGACGGGCCGATTCTGCGCGTCGGCGACCGGACGAGCGCGTTCACGCCGGCGGTCACGGCCCATACCCACCGGATCGCCCGGGAGCTCGCCCGGGCGGATAAGCAGTTTCGCTTTCAGAGAAAGCTGATGGACGGGGGGACGTGCGAATCGTCGGCCTATTGCAGCCTCGGCTACGATGCGACGGGGCTGTGCATCGCGCTGGGCAACTACCACAACGTCAATCGAAAACTGAAAAAGCTCGGTCCGGAGTACGTCGATCTCGACGACTTCGACAATGTCGTCAAGTGGTTCGTAGAGCTGGCCCGCGCGCCCCACGCCTACACCGGGCGGAACACTGTCCTTGATAAGCAGATTCAGGAGCTCGAGAAAACCTATCGCGATCTGCTCCGCCGCTCGCGTCGCCAACCTTGCTGATCGGCCGATCTGACGTCAGGAGGGGTTTCGGTGGGTTGAAGCCCTTGCCACCTGGGGAGGCGATGGGTTTTCCGCGGTCATGCGGTGTTGGATCAATGGCGTCAACGCCTCGGCGAGGTGCGCCGCGATGAACGCGGCGCCTTCCGCGGTTGGGTGGTGCCGATCCGGTAAGAAAAACCCTGTTTTGTCCTCGAGTTGTTCAAACGCCGGCCATAGATCGACCAACCGATAGCCTTGCTTGCCGAACCGGTCCCGGAGGGCGTCGGTAAAAGCCTTCGTGCCCACGTCCAGCGACAGGGGGAGCCCTTCATACTGAACGAGGAACGTGGCCGGAACAAATTCGATGCCGTTGGCCTGGCAAATCATACGCAGCGTTTCGAGGTTCTGGACGTAAGTGGCGGCGGTCTTGCTGTAGTCTTCGGGTCCAAGGGTCCACAGCTCCTCGGTCGTTGGAATGCCGACGGTTGCTTTCCGTTGCCATTTTTCGACAAACGACACAGCGCGGCCGAGCAGGAGGCTGTTTTCGAAATAGAAGCCGCGACCGTCATTGTTCGCCTGTAGATGCCTGCGTGCGGTGATCGCCTCGGGCAGGCTTGCGTGCATCATGCTCTTCTTCTCTAGCAAGCGATTGGGCCGGACGTCGTTGATGGCTCCGTAGTACACGACGAAATCGGGATCAAGCGGCAACACCCGATTGTAAAACCGAATAAGCTGCTGAAGGCTGGTGTGCCCGTTGTTGCCGGCGTTGAGCACCGTCACGCGGTCGTCGAATCGATCGCGAAGCCGCGATTCGAGGCGTTGGGCCCACGTTTCGTCATCATCTAAGCCGTGGCCAAACACGCAGGAGCCGCCCATCACCACGATCAGCGTTTCCTCCTCGGGAGCGACTCTCGACGTGGGGTGGGTGCGAAACGTGTTGGCGTCAGTGGTGTACGTCGCCCCGACAATGTGCCATTTGTGATTGGGAACATTTTCGAATCCGGTAAACTGGCACAACCGCTGTCCCCAGATTCGCCCGTCGGCAAACCGATCTCGCCCGAGATACCCCAAGAGCAATTCCGCGCTCAACAACGAGGCCACGATGAAACCGAGGAGAATAAACGCGAAACCGAGTTGCCTATCGGCCGGCGCACGCTTGACCAGCCAGATGATGCCAACCGACAGGAGCGATCCGGCCAGACCGACGGCGGCCAGCAGGAGTAGGTAATCCCAACTGTACCCAAAGATTACAGCATCCTTGCTTCTGTGAAAGAGGAAAGGTGATAACAGCACTGCGATCGGCAAAAACAGGATGGCCGCCCGTCGCCATGGAAACGAAACGCGGTCCTGGGCGTTAACGTGCGAGGCGTCTTCGCGACCCTCCGCGACGCCCGGCGCGCGGGTCATAATTTCAGGCATGGTGCTCATAATGCGGTTATCGGCCCCAACCGGCGGACTAATTAGAAGAGTTTCGTAGCCCAGCCGCCCTCGGCTGGAGGGTGGCCTACACAGCGGGGGGCCGCTGCGCTACACGTGCTGAAGTCCGCGGCTGGGAAGGGGCGTCGGTGCGCCGGAAGCGGGAATCGGCGTTAAGATGGCGCCCATGGCCATGAAATCGGACAGCGGCGTGGTGCTCCGGCGGCTCGAGTACTCGGAAACCTCTCAGATTGTCGTTCTTTTTACGCGCAAGCATGGAAAAGTCCGCGCAATCGCCAAGGGTATTCACCGCGGGAGCAAGAAGCGCTTCGCGGCCGGAATCGATCTGCTGGAAATCGGAAACGTCACATTCTCCGTGCGAGGGCATCGCCAAGAAGCGCTGGCGACGCTGACGGAGTGGAAACAGACCCGGCCGGCGTCTGGGCTTCGCGCACAGTTGATGCGCCTGTACGCGGCCATGTATTTGGCGGAAATCACGGCCGGGCTCACGGAAGATTGGGATCCCCACGAAGATGTGTTCGAGGCATTGGTGGAGGGAATCACCGCTTTGGCCGATTCCGATGACCCGCTGTCATCCGTGGTTCGGTTTCAGGACTCGCTGCTTCGAGGGATCGGGTCAATTCCACTTTTTGACGCTTGTGTCCACTGCTCAGCGACCGACGACCTAGCGTACTTTTCCTCCCACGACGGAGGGCTGATCTGCAGCCACTGCGCCCAGCGGCGACCGGAACAACGACGTGTATCGCCGGAAACCGGGCGCGCTTTGCAGAACGGAGTTTTGCCCGCCAAGCCCACCGGCGTGTTTCGCCTGTTTGACTATCACATCGCCCACCTGATGGGGCGCGAGCCTCGTTTGGGGAGGAAACTCCTGCCGCCATCGCCCAAGGCCGACCGCAATTCGTAGCACTAACGGCCTTGCGTTGTGTTGCCGATTTCGTCTGAAGCAGCCATCAGCTTTCAGCCGTCAGCGATCAGCCAGAGGTGTACGACCGCCTCCGTAAGAGTGCATGACAATAGCGGCGGCGGGTGGCATGGGTAAGCTACTGCTTACCCGTGTGCCCGTACCCAATAATAAGCGTACAACCGATTCCGAGCCGCATGCTTCAGCTTGCGCGGCGCTAAGTGCCAGCGCGCTACGCGACCCCAGGCGCCGCGCAAGCTGAAGTCCGCGGCTCAGGGGTCGTCTTTGCCGCACGGTGCGTGCGCGACCTTAGCGTTTAGCCGACCCGTACAGGGTCGAATGGGAATAGGACGCCGTCACCGAGGGTTCGCAAGGAGCGGACCCCCGGCTACTCTAGAGCAGCCTTACAGGCTGAAAGAGCGATGGATTTGTACTCTTCCGCCTCCGGCGCGGTCGCGTTATGATCCGCCGAGCGAAGAATCGTTGGCGCGAATCAAAAGGAATTCCTCCATGGCAAAGGCAAAACGCTGGGTCTATTTTTTTGGCGGCGGCAAGGCGGACGGCAGCGGCACCGATCGTGAGCTACTTGGCGGCAAAGGGGCCGGGCTTGCGGAGATGACGCGGATTGGCCTGCCCGTTCCGGCCGGGTTCACGATCACGACGGACACTTGCGCCTCCTTCCATGAACACGGCGGCGCCTGGCCGGCCGGCTTGGAAAAAGAGACGCGATCTCAGCTTGCCAAGTTGGAAAAACTCAGCGGCAAGAAGCTGGGCGGGGCGGATGATCCGCTGCTCGTTTCGGTCCGCTCGGGCGCGGCCAAGTCGATGCCGGGCATGATGGACACGATCCTGAACCTCGGGCTAAACGATGAATCCGTCGAGGGGTTGGCGCGGGTGTCGTCGAGCCGTCGATTCGCCTTCGATTCCTACCGCCGCTTCATCATGATGTACGGCGCGACCGCCAAGGGCATCGAGCGGTCGTTGTTCGACGAGGCATTCGAGGGCATCAAGAACACGCGGACCCGACAACGGCTCGGCCGGGGCGATTCGGAGCCGGTGGGCGACACCGACGCCAATGCAGAGGAGTTGGAGGCCACTGTCGCCGCGTTCAAGGGCATCTACGAGGAACATAGCCACGAAGCATTTCCCCAGGATCCGTTCGAGCAACTCCAAGGCGCTATTGACGCCGTGTTCGGGAGCTGGATGTCGGAAACAGCCGTTACCTATCGCCGCGTCGAGAACATCACCGGGCTCAATGGCACGGGCGTCAACGTGTGCCGAATGGTGTTCGGGAACATGGGCGACGATTGCGGAACGGGCGTTTGCTTCACGCGGGACCCGAGCACGGGCGAGCCTTTCTTTTACGGCGATCTGTTAATCAATGCGCAGGGCGAGGACGTCGTGGCGGGCGTGCGCACGCCCGTGCCGCTGGCGTCGCTGCGCGAGCTCATGCCCGACGTCTACGATCAACTAGAAGCCGTTCGTGTCATGCTCGAGGTTCACTACAAGGAAATGCAGGATCTCGAGTTCACGATCGAACGGGGCACGCTGTACATGCTTCAATGCCGAACCGGCAAGCGATCACCGGCGGCGGCGTTTCGCATTGCCGTCGATCAGGCGACCAGCGGATTGCTTGGTGCCAGCGAGGCCAAGCGACTTGTGAAGTTGGGCCGCCTTCCCAAGGCATACGCCAAACGCGTCGGGCAACCCATCATCTCGAAAGACGAGGCCATCGCGCGCATCACCGCGGAGGATGTCGAGCGGCTGTTCCTTCCCGTGATCCATCCGGATGTGCCGCGACAAGAGCTTGCGTCAAAGAACTGCGGCACCGGCATTGGGGCCGTGCCCGGCGCGGCATGCGGCCGGATCGCGTTTAGCGCCGATCAGGCGGAGCAGATGGCGGCGCGGGGGGAGATTGCCATTTTGGTGCGCAAGGAAACGTCCCCCGAAGATGTCGGCGGCATGTACGCCGCGGCGGGCATTTTGACCGCGACGGGCGGAAAGACGTCTCACGCGGCGGTGGTGGCGCGCGGTTGGGGCAAATGCTGCATCGTCGGTTGCGGAGACCTCATCGTTGATTATGATGCCAAGAGCATGTCCTTGAATGGAACCACCTTCTCCGAAGGCGAGGCGATCACACTAGACGGCGGGTCCGGAACGATTTACCGCGGCGAAATCGACCTCGACCGACCCGAGGCGCCACCGGAATATGAAACGGTGATGAATTGGTGCGACGCGCGACGGCGACTAACCGTGCGTACCAACGCGGACACGCCGGCCGATGCACAGAAAGCGGTCGAGCTCGGCGCGGAAGGCATCGGCCTGTGCCGCACGGAGCACATGTTTTTCGACCCAACACAGCCGGAGCGCATCCGGGCCATGCGCGAAATGATTCTATCGCAAACCCTCGATCAACGCAGGAAGGCATTGGACAAGCTGCTGCCCTATCAACGGACGGATTTCGAAGGCATTTTTGAGGCGATGGATGCCAAACCCGTCACCATTCGCCTGCTCGATCCGCCGCTCCATGAGTTCCTGCCGCACCACGACAATCCACAGGGCCAGGAGGATGTCGTCAGCGATCTCAATGCATCGCTCGACCCCAATGATCCCAACGCCGCGCTCATTACGCTGGAAGACGTGCAGCGACGGGTGGATCAGTTGCACGAATCCAACCCCATGCTCGGGCATCGCGGGTGCCGCCTGTCGGTCACGTTTCCGGAAATCCTCGAGATGCAGGTATCGGCCATCATCGAAGCGGCCGTCGCGTGCGCCGCGCGCGGCATCGACGTGCTGCCGGAGATCATGATTCCGCTGTGCATCGACGCGCATGAGTTGGCCATACTCATCTCGCAAACGCGTGAGATCGCGGATCGAATCATCGGCGATCACAACAGCGACGTTTCATACCTTGTCGGCACGATGATCGAGACGCCCCGGGCGGCGTTGGTCGCGGGTGAAATGGCGGAATGTGCCGAGTTCTTCAGCTTCGGCACGAACGATCTGACGCAATTCGCAATGGCGCTTTCTCGCGACGACGCGGGGCGGTTTTTCCCGGAGTATATGAACGAAGAAAAGGCCAACATCTTCCACGCGGACCCCTTTGCGACGATCGACCTGAAAGGCGTCGGCCACCTGGTGAAGCTCGCGTGTCAGTTTGGCCGGCAGGCACAACCCGGCATCAAGCTCGGCGTCTGCGGCGAACACGGCGGCGATCCAGATTCCATTCAGTTCTTCGCCGAGGTGGGGTTGGATTACGTTTCGTGCAGCCCTTTTCGGGTTCCCGTAGCCCGGCTAGCCGCGGCGCAGGCACAGATCACTCAGGAGGCACAAGGAGCCGGTCGCCCCAAACGCAAACGCCCCGGCAAGAGCGCGGCAAAAGCGAGCCCTGCCAAGGCCGCGCGCAGCTCGTCCAAGAAGAAGAAAAAGACCCAAACCAAGAAGGCGACGGCCAAGCGCAAGACCGCAAGCAAGACCAAGACCGCCAAGAAGAAAGCGACCAAGAAAAAGGGCGGCCCCGCCAAGGTCGCCAAGCGCGCATCGGGAAAGGCAAAGAAGAAAAAGAAGAAGGCCGCCCGGAAGCGTCGGTAGCGATACCGATAACGCCATAACCCGGGCGACCCGCTGCGCGTTCTCTAGTGACGACTTCGCTGAAGCTCTATTTGAGCGAAACCGCGCTGCCCTTGTCGGCCAGCGCTAGTTCAAAACGATCCAGGGTCTTGAGAAGTTCGGGGCTCGGGTTCTTGCCGGCCAGCTCAATGGCCCGGGTTTCCAGTTCAACGGCGGACTTCACATCGCCATTGACAAACCGGGCCAGCGCGAGCGTATCGACGAACATCCAGTTGTCCGCTTCGATTTCATTGCAGCGCTCCGAAAACATCAGCGCCAAATCATTGAACCGGTCTTCGTAAGGACTGTCGGTCAGGAGCGACCAGGCAAACCTGTTGAGCGCCTTGGCGTTGTCCTGGATGCCGGCGTACAGACTTCCGGCATGGTCGCGCGCGTCGGCCGGCCGGTCCGCCAGCACCAAAATCTTAAACTTCTTCTTCATCAGCGCCATGTCATCCGAACGGCCGGCGAGCATTTCGTCCACACCGGCGAGCGCCTTGGTCCAATCTTTGCTCTCGACGGCCTTGCGGGTCGCACGCCGCAGCGCATCACCTTGCTTTTCGGCCGCGATGAGTTGTTCGAGGAGGCCGCCTATGCGCGGCAGATTGGAAACGCCGAGGGCCAGCTCGAGCCGCTCGTTGGAATGGTTGACAACCAGAGACGCGACCGTGGCATCAAGAATCGGCACGAAGGGCTTGATCTCTTTTCGCTCACCTTCGGACATGAACTTGGAGGCGAGCTTGAGGCAACGGCCCGGGTGAACGAACAATCCCTTAGTGGCAGCGGGGCCAACACTGGCAAGGCTATCAGCAAACGCCGCATCCCTGCGTATGGATTCGCCACCTTTGGCGGTCTTAAGGGATCGGGCCATCGCGCTTCTGCTCGTGGCCACCAGAACGCTGTGGCCCACGGTGGCGAAATGGAGCTTCAATGCGTCTTCGATGGGGTACACACGCACGCGCTGCCCTTGGATGGTGATCGCGTCGCCTTCCTGGGTCGGCGCGCCGGAAGCCATGCTGATCAGCCCTAGAATCTGTGACCACAACTGCTCCGACTTGCTTGGATCATTCACGACGATCGCGGCCGCAACATCTGGGATGGGTTGGGTCGTCCCGGAGGAGTCACCGTCCGAAGGCAGCACAAAGACGGCCACACTGGCGATATTCGAGAAAAACTCGCGACCGTAGTCCATCCCCGTCACGATTTGGCCCCCGTCGCCGGACACACCTCCGCCGGCCTGGTACCCATCACTCAGCCCGCTGAAGCTCGCAAGAGCAAAGGCTGCTACGCCGGCGGGAACGCAGTCTATCGTTTCGGCGTCGATGGGCGGCGTGCGCATCAGATTGAATACGATGCTGTTGTGACCTTTGTCGAGCTCAAGTTGGACGGCCGCGCCAACCCCCCCATCGCCAAAGCCTACATGCCCCGAGAAGGACCGTATGCTCTTGATATCGACCATGGCGTTGACCATGGCTACTTCAGGATCGCGTGAAGCCGCGTCGGCTATCAGCCCTTGGATCATGGGCATGATCGGCTCGGTGCGTACAAAAAACGACAACAATGACTCGCCCCGTTTTGGCGCGCTTCGCGATGCAAAACCCTGATCGCCAAGCGACGGTGTGCCCGGCTGACCGAGACGCTTTACCACACCTTCGATCAACTCGCGTGACTTGGACACCACGACCAGACGATGCGTTAGCGTGATGATGGCTTCATCTTCGACAGAGTAGGTCGCAAATCCACCAATCGGCGTTTGTGGGTCGCCACCGGCGGGCAATACCGTATCGAGAAGACCACGAACCACACCGATGTTGCCGGGGTGAACCACAATCACGCCCGAGGGCTCGCCGTTGGCCGGATTGATGCCGTTGATCGCGATCGCGGCCCCTTGGATGCCGAACAGCTCATCTATGAGCAGAGGGCTGACGGCCACGACCGGGTGTCCCGGTGAGGCGGTTTTGCCGCCGGCGCTCAAAATTCCGAGTTGGTCGAGCAGCGTCTTAACCTGATCGCCGAGCGGACCGATTTCGACGTACGCGAAGGAATTCGGCGGCATCAGTTTTGCAAGATCGCGGCTGGCAATATCCTCGCGGCAGCCCGCCAGGCGCATCTCGGCGTCTTTGCGCAAATCGGCCTCAAGCCCACGACCCGCCAGCGCCTTCTCGTAGAGCTTGGCAGCCGCGGTGGGGTCTTTTTGTTCGTGCTCGAGGTAATAGGCTCGGTGAAACAAGTCGTTGGCCGACTCCGCCAGCGCGGGGCTGACAAGCAGGGACGTTGCAACGAGGGACAGGGCGACCACTTTGAGCTTCCAATCCAATACGAGCAGCATCGTTTTGACTCCTTGAGGCATGAACTGTTTGAAGTTCGCGTTGTAGTTCACTCGCCCTCGAGTGAGTATGCTTGGTCAACAGCGCCCCAGCCGAGGGCGGCTGGGCTACACGGCCGCCGTTCAGGGCGCGGCAAGCCCGCGAGGGACGCTTCGGCCTCCCTCTGGTGGGCGTGCCGTCTTATTCGGAGCAGGTGCACGCATATTCTCGCTTTCCCAGATTACCGACAAGAGCTGACAACGCGCATCGCGATACAGCGGCGCCAATTGAGGCGGATCGCGCCGGGCTGTAAGATCGGTACGTTCATTCCGCCTCGCCTTGGTCGGTTCCGAGGGTGGGCGCGTGACGTGCCGATTTCCTGGCCGGGCCACGGACCTGCATCATGACCGATGCCATCACCGTACTGCCAATCGCTCGCGGCAGCGGCGACTACCTGCGAGCGCTCCACGATGTGCTCGAGGTTCCCTTCGACCCTGGGCGCCCTATAGACGGGCGCGTGGATGATTTGCTCGCCGCCGCCGCTGAGGGGGTGCAGCGCCTCGATCTGTTCTTCGGGGCGTTTCACGGAGGCCGGTTGCTGGCTCCGGTGCTCGCCATCGAATCGAACGGTGACGCGGCGTTGGTGCTAGCGCCGAGCCATCAGGTCGATGCGCGTGTGCGCGCGGGAACCGAGTTGGCGTTGGCGCGGATTCGGCAGGCTGCATTTGCCCGCGGCACGGACATGTTGCAGGCCGTCTTGCCGCCCGAGGCGGAAGAGCTTCAAGCCGTATTCCGGGCGGTTGGTTTCCGCTGCTTAACCACGCTGATCTACCTCGCCTGCCGGATTGAAGATTTACCGACGATTGCATCTTGCCGTCAGGACTTGACCTGGGTCTCGTATCGGCCCGAAATCGAAGGTTTGTTTGTCGAAGCGTTGGAGCAAAGCTACATCGACACGCTTGATTGTCCCGAGCTGGTGGGCCTCCGTTCGACCGAGGACACGCTTAAGGGGCACCGTTCACGGCGCGGTTTTGATCCGCAGCACTGGTGGGTGGCGTTGAACGGGTCAAAGCCGGTGGGCGTCGTGCTGCTTGGTGCGATCGGTTTGGAACCAGGACTTGAAATTGTTTACTTGGGCGTTTCACCCGATTCGCGTGGCAAAGGGGTCGTGGATGCGTTAATGCTTCGCACGGCGGAAGTTGCGCGATCTGTCGGTGCCAAATACGTGACACTTGCCGTGGACGAGCGCAACGCGCCCGCACGTAAGATGTACGCGCGATGGAACTACCGCGGAACGCTCAGAAGACGCGCATGGGTCGCAACTCCCGATGGCATATAGAGTTATATAGAGTGACCGAAGCGGCGTTGATTGCAGCGAGGTCCAACGCGTCAACCGGCCTCGCCGCCCGCTTCGTGAGCAAAAAAACTTTTCGTTTCGTAAGTACTTACCAGTTGGGAAGCACTGTGCATTGTGGCCCTGTGGGCGCAGTTTTTCTGTTGACGCCGCGCCGTGAAACTCATATCTTCTACCCTTGTGGCAGCAAGAATGTCGCGCGTTGCCGCCTGGAAATTCGGGCATGCGAAATCGCGGTTTCGCGGTTACGCCACATGCGGGCTGTTGTTGGTGCGGCCACAGAAAACGCGTGGCCCGCAGCGTGGGCGATCCAAAGAAGGCATGGATCGCAGAATGCATGGTCGGTCGAACAAATGAAGTTGCGTCCTCGGGGCTTTGTGCCACCCGCGAATCGCGGTAGGCGGTGGCAGCCCCAGTCTTGATTGGCGAATCTTAGTCGTTTCGGTGTTTTGATAGTGGTTCCTCCCTGGAAAGGAGTTTGCGGTGGTGGTTTGCGCGCAGGATGCGGTCGCCGAGGTTCAATCGCGGATCGCTGAGATGGTAGGGCCACAGCGGTACAATGTTTGGTTTAAGAACGCTACCAGGTTTTCGTTTACTGAAGACTATCTGCGTGTCAGCACGCCGAACCATTTCGTCGGGGAGTGGGTAGAAAATCATTTCTCTGACATCATTATTGAGGCGGCGCGCGAAGTTACGGGGGAATCCTTTCAACTAAGCTTTGCGATCGATCCCACCCTGGCCAAGGGGTTGGGCAAGAAACAACCCGATCGCCAGGTGGCCTTTGTCGCCAAGAATCCCGAGCGAATGGCGCGACAGAAACGCCGCCTACCCCAGTTGCAGACAACGCCGACGCTCCGCGGACGTTTGGACGGATTCGTCGTGGGCACCTCCAACCGTCTAGCGTTTGCGGCGGCTCAGCACGTAATCGAAGAACCGGCCAACGCCTACAACCCCCTATTTATCCATGGCGGATGTGGACTTGGGAAAACCCATTTGCTTCAAGCGATTTGCAATGGCCTGACCGAACAGCACCCTGAGCTTCGGTGGCGATACGTTTCGGGCGAGGAATTCACCAACGATTACGTCTACTCCGTCAAGGCGCGGGAGCAGGACGCGTTTCGCAGGCGGTATCGCGATTTGGATGTCTTGGTCATCGACGACGTCCATTTCCTGGCCAACAAGCGGGCGACTCAGGCCGAGTTCCTCCAGACGCTTCGCGCGATTGATGCCGAGCGCAAGCAGATCGTGCTCTCCTCCGACGCCCACCCGAAGATGATCGGTCACTTTACGGATTCGCTGGTAAGCCGCTTTGTTCAAGGCATGGTCGTCCGCATCGATTCTCCGGACGCGGTCGTACGAGCCGAAGTGCTTCGACGTCGGGCGCTGCGGCTGAAGGTCGAGATTCCAGAATCGGCCATCATGTACATCGCGGAGAATTTCAAAGCCAACATCCGCGAGCTCGAAGGCGCGCTCCTCAAGGTCGTAGCGCACGCACAGCTATCCCAGCAACCGGTTTCGCTTCCGCTCGCCGAGCGGGCCATCAAAGACCTGGTCCGGCAAACCGCACCGGTCGTTATGCTCTCCGACATCGAGAGCATCGTGGCCATTTACTTCGGGCTCACGCCGGCCGATTTGCATACCTCCCGGAAATCGCGCAACATAGCGCTGGCTCGGGGCATTGCTATGTATCTAGCCCGCAAGCATACGGACATGAGTTATCCAGAAATAGGTCGGTTCATGGGCAACAAGAACCACTCGACCGTTATCTTGGCTGCCAGAAGGACATCAAAAAAACTGCAGGAAAATGTTGACGTTCGGTGGCTTACGCCAGCCGGGCAAAAACAACAAAACCTGGCGATCATCGTCAGTGAAATCGAAGAACAATTAGGGACTGGACGAGGTCTGAAGTCGGAGCATGAGGCCCCGACGACCGCGGGGACCTCCTCAGTCTCGGCCGCCACTATGCGGCTTGCATAGGTGCGGCTTGCACAGGTCTGTCCGTGCAAACGGTACGACCACACCGAAGCAGGTGCCCACGGACGGCGCTTGCTTCGGTTTTTTTGTAGCCCAGCCGCCCTCGGCTGAGCGGCGGCCTGGAGACAGCGGACGGCCACAACAGCGGCGGCCCGGAAAAAGCGGGGGGCCACAACGGCGGAGGGAACAGCGGGGGGCCGCTGTGCTACACGGATAGGCTTTTTGGCAGGGGGGCGTGCGGTCGGCGTTAGTTGCGTCCCTCGTAATGCACCTCGGATGCCGAGAGGCTTCGCGTGGCCGTGTTGTAGAGAAATCGCCGGGCAAACGCTTTTCGAGGAAGCCGGCCGGGGCGCTGTTGGATGAAACTCGCGGGGCTCCGCTCGTTGCCGTACACCGTGAGCAACTCACGAATGCGATCATAGCCCAAATGGGCGCCCTGCACGATCAGCCCCTCGGTCTCATCGACGAGCTTGACGTGGCCTTCGGACTGGAAACTGCTAAGCGCAGTCCCACTCAATCCGCCGATTCGACTTTCGCCGTCCTGGCTCCGAAGACCGCTTTCTCCCGCAAACGTCGCAGTCAGTTTGTCGCAAGTAAGAAAGGTGGCCCTTCCGGGTGCGCCTTCGAGCGATTCCTGTTCCGTGTCGCCGCCGAATCGTTTGACGAGTTCCCGCCCGCTGAAGTGCTTCAAGTCTACATCACCCTCGAAGCGAGCTACTCTTGTGGCAAAATCGCACCACATCATATTATCCCAATGAATCAGCGTCTTGGACGGTCCCGCCCGCGCGCCCAGCTCGAAGAACGCCTTATCGCTTTGGGGCACGGGCTTTGGATTTGCGTCAGCCGGACGAAAATCCTCCAGGAGGAGGCTTCCCGCCTCTTCGATCAGCATCTTGGAAACGCCCTCGCGCAGGTTTACCGAGAGCCGCGGTCCGGTGATCATGGCTCGGCTTTTCAGGAGTGTTCCCGTCTCATCTAACTCCTTCGTAATCACCTTGGCGTGGCCCGTTGCGATCAGATAGGCTGGCTCTTTGTTGAACCCCATCCGGTCGATTCCGGTTCCACCTCGGCCATCATCCCCGGAAAGATGGTCGGTCAGATAAGAAAATATCCACCAGTTTGGCCGCGGAGGTCGCCCGGCATTGGCCACCGCCACCTCATCGAACTCGACCATCAAATGGTCGCTGTCAAATGTGCTGCCTGATTTGCTGGCCGCGTGTACGCCCCCGAAAAACTCAGCTTCGCTGCTATCGGAACGATAGCGCATCGACTGCCCCCAAGCGATCGTGATCGGCATAGGCTCATCGAGCATCGCTCCGTCCAAGTCTTTTCGCGAGAGAAACGTCATCATCCCTTCGCCGGGCACGTCCGCGTTCTGATGCTCGGCGTCGAGTTGGATCTTCTGTCCGATTACGGTCAATTCGCCAAGTCGGACCGAGGCGGCTTGATCCTCCAAACCGACGATTTCAGCGGTACTGATCGTTCGCCCGGACTTCACATCGCAGTCAACCCGATCCGCCGATACGTCCAACTGCTGGCTGGGATCCAGGATTTCGACGCCGCGCCGCGCGTTAAGGTGGGTGGCGACGATATGCGTCTTGCGCTTCGCCTCGTGCGCCAGACGCACTTCGCGCCAATCGATCGCGTGGATTTCCCGCCCTGCCTCTGCCGCCTTGTGATAGGCGCTGACCGGATCAAACGGGCCAAGCGCTCTCTCGATCACCGCGAAATCAACGATTAGCTCCTCTTCACACCGGATGGACCGAGTCCCTTGCTGCGCGTTGACCTGGCCCCGCGCCACCACTCGGCGCGGTACGGGCTTGCCGGCGTCGGTATCTAGGACGACATCGATCTCGTCGCAGGTCATGCGATCATCGCCCTGGGTCATGATTACGCGGCCGCGGCCTTCCAGCCGATCGTAGGCTTGAATGGTCCCGGAAGACGATCTTTGGGTCGAAAAACTCACTTCCAATCGATCCGCGGAAAGCTCAGTATTCGAATCACGCAAAGTGGAGCGGCCCGTGAAGACGGCATGGTCAATGACCCGAATCTTGCGCTGAGAAACCTCACCACTAAGGTGGAGCAGTGTATCGGTGATGACCGAGCCCTCGACCACCATCCGCTCTGCAAATTCGATCGCGGCCGGCATCGAATCCGAAGCCTCTTCGCTAGCGGATTCTCCTTGTTCCGGTATCGCGTCGCGCAAGAGCCGACCGGGGCCGGCCACATTCAGAAAAACCTTGTCTAGAACCTGGCGGAAGCGAATCTCGCGTCCGATGACCAGGCCTCGCCCGAACATCTTGATCCGCGCCGCTTTCTCCGGCGTGCCTGTCAAAACAACCTCTGCATTGCCCGGCGTGAAATCAAGCTCGCCGCATCGAGCGAGCCCCTGACCGCTGGTTATCGTAACGGGAGACCCCGTGGCACTGATTCGATCAACCTCGGCCGCCCCACCTTCTGCACCCTCCTCTTGGCCGCCTCCTTCTTGGACCACCACGGCTTGAATCATCAAACGGTCTTTCCAGGCGATTACAACTGATTCACTGGGGCTCTGTTTCGATTTGACTGCCGTGTTCGAATCCGCGTCTGGAGATGCGGCGGGGTTCGCTCCGAGCCGATTGCGATCCTGCCGCGAGAAATCACGCAGCACTTCTAGGTCATCCGCAAGTAGCTCCGACTGCTGGATCCCGTCCATCAGCTGGCGCACGACAATCGCCCCCGAGAAGAGCGCCCGGTATCGCTGCGCCGGCTTGACGGTCGTGGAATCGGCCTGGGTGGATTCCCCGCCGAAAACCGGGACGTCTTCTCCTGATGGCTGAACTTGCTTTTGGGCAACCAATTCTTGCCTCGCCGCCAGAACGGATTGGACCGTGTCGCTGAGCCAGTCGGAAAGGTTGGTAGTCCGAGTGGAATCCTGATCGAAGCCCGGCACGCGGAAGGCATCGCTATCGGGCAACCGCGATAGCTCGATTCGTCCGCCGGCGCCGATGCGACAGGAGTCGATCCTTCCCGCTGACTCATTAAACCGCACCTCAACGTCTGCAGTCTGGACGCGGGCATCCCGAGCGGAAAGCACGAAGGGGCCGTTTATCGTGACCTTGGCGTATTCACGGTCAAAGAGAATCTCGTCGCACTCGATGCGGATCAGCTGTGATGGGTCGATCTTGTGGCGCACGTTCTCCGGCAGCTTGGCGCGGTCGTCCTCGCTCAAGCGGTCGATCTCGATGACCACATCGCCATTGAGGCTCCCCCGCCGGACATCCAAATCCCCACCGATTTTTCCGCGGGTTTCCAAAACGCCGCGTTTCGCCACAGCCTTGATCGCATTCCCGCTAGCGGTAAGGAGGCGAACCTCCGGCCCGACCACATCGAACTTGTTGGGCACACCCTTCACCGGCGTCCAGCTCTGCATCGAGATTTCCGCCCGGGCGCGGTCTCCCCGTTCACCGTAGATGGAAAACCGCACTTTCTCTCCGGGTCCCACACGGCCTCCGCCGATTTTGACGGCCGGCGCTCCCGCGGGATCCTCCATTTTCACGGTCAGGTCATCGATGCTTGGTAAGCGCGAAGGTGGCGCGGGCCGATCCACCGGCTCGGGCTGAGGCTGGCTAAGTTGATAGATGCCGAAGCAGACGCCAACGATCGCCAGCGTAGATGAGGCCACGATCAGCGTCCGCACAGTTGAGGAGGCTCGGATGGGGTGGAACGGGGCCAATGGATGCGATCCTCCTCAAACAGATGCTAGAAGATCCCGATTCCAGCGGTCTTGCTTCCGAAGTAAAAATTCCACCACCTCGCGCACCGCGCCGGAACCGCCAAACGCTCGTGTCACGTAATTCGCTTCTCGCTTTACGGCGGGGACCGCATTGCCCACCGCCACAGGAAACCGGCAGCGGCGCATGGGATCTAGATCCGGAAGATCATCACCGACGTAGGCGGTCTGACCGTCTTGGACTCCCAATTCGGACAGCAGCGCGGTATAGGCGACGCCCTTGCCTTGGACGCCCTGGTACACGTGTTCGATCCCGAGTTCGGCCGCGCGTTTGGAGAGCGCCTCGCCTGATCGGCCGGAAATGATGCCGACCGTGCCGCCTGCTCGGACCCAGAGCTTTAGGGCCAACCCGTCCTGAACGCAGAACTGCTTGGTTCGCTCACCCTGCTCTGAGAAAACGAGGCTTCCGTCGGTCAAGACGCCATCGACGTCGAGGATCAGTAGTCGTATCGGGGCAACGTCCATGGGCAAAACACCACGAAATAGGTGCCCAAGTATCCTCGTACCATGCCAAGAGGTCAAGACGGCGGCGACAATAGACCCCGACCGGGCTCGTGACCCAGCATGGGTTTTGGCAGATCGTAGGACAGGGGGTTGCTCCGCGGAGTGGACGTTGGGATTGGTTCAGCGTTGGCGTAGCGTTCCCGTGCCATAATCCAACCCCCTGCCCTACCCCGCTGGGAAACCGCCGAAAGCATCTCTGCCGATTGGTCCAACCTTGACAATCAGGGGTCAGGCGGCCACCTTGGGACGCGGAGGAGAATCTGTATGCGTGTTCTTTCGGGAATTCAGTCCAACGGGAAGTTGCACCTGGGCAACTATCTCGGCGCAATGACTCAGTACACCAAGCTCCAACACGAGCAGGAGTGCTTTTTCTTCATTGCGAATTACCACTCTCTGACAACGGTGCAGGACGCCGAAACGCTGCGCGGCTATACGCGCGACGTCGCGTTGGACTACCTGGCCGTCGGCCTGGATCCTGAGCGGTGCAACCTGTTTCGACAAACCGATGTTCCGGAGGTCACCGAATTGGCCTGGGTTCTGTCCACGGTCACGGGCAAAGGCCTGTTGGACCGGGCCACGTCCTACAAGGACAAGATCGCCAAGGGGCTAACGCCGTCGATGGGCTTGTACACCTACCCGCTTCTCATGGCGGCCGACATCTTGATCTACAGGGGTGATTTGGTTCCGGTTGGCAAAGATCAATCGCAGCACGTTGAGATGGCGCAGGACATGGCCGGATACTTCAATCAGGTCTATGGCCGCGAGGTGCTGAAACGTCCGGAGATCCGGCTGAACGAAGCCATGTTCGTTCCGGGCGTTGATGGACAAAAAATGTCCAAGAGCTACGGCAACGCGATCGACCTGTTCGATACGCCCGCGAAAACGCGCAAGCGGATCATGGGAATCAAGACCGACAGCACGCCCGTGGAAGATCCCAAGAACCCCGACGCGTGCAACGTCTTTGCTTTGTACAAGCTGCTTGCCGAACCCGATGACGTGGCCCAACTTGCCGACCTCTATCGAGCCGGAGGCATGGGGTATGGCGAAGCGAAGAAACGGTTGGCCCAAGCGGTCGAACGCGTCTTGGGGCCGGCGCGGGAGCGGCGCGAGCAGCTCGCCGGTGATCCTGATTATGTTGAAGATGTCTTGAACACGTGCGGTCGCAACGCTCGGGCCGTGGCGATGGAGGTCATGGGTGAAGTCCGCGAGGCGTGCGGTTTGATGACGGCCAAGGAAACGCACCGTTGAGTGGTTATCGCGTATCACTGGATGTCTACGACGGTCCGCTGGATCTGCTGCTGTTTCTGATCCGGCGCGACGAAATCGACATCCACAACATCCCGATTGCCAAGATCACCGAACAGTACGTCCGGTACGTGGAGGTCTTGCAACAAATGGACCCCGAATCGGCGGGCGCGTTTCTCGTGTTGGCTACGAGCTTGATGGAAATCAAATCGCGCCTGATGCTCCCCAAGCCACCACCCGAGGAGCAGGAAGAGGATCTGGACGATCCGCGTTTGGAGCTTGTGCGGCAACTGCTCGAATACAAAAAGTACAAAGACAGCGCCCACGAACTGGCCGAACGAGCCGAGCGTCAGGCCTTGCAATATCCACGCCGGCCCGCTGCGCCCCCACGCGACGCTGAGGAAATCGAGCTGGACCATGTAGAACTCTGGGATCTGGTCGATGCCTTCAGCCGGCTGTTGGAACAGACCGGCCGCAAGTCCACCGTTCATCGGATCGAGGTCGATGACACGCCCATCGCACTCCACGCGGACGACATCGTCGATGCCCTGGAGCGAAACGCCAGCTCGATGCCGTTTGCGGACGTTTTCTCCGGGCGCGGTCGATCCGAGATGATCGGACTGTTTCTCGCCCTGCTCGAACTGGTGCGTCAGGCCCGCGTTCGCGCCGTTCAAGACGGCCCCGGACGGCCCATTTACTTGTTCCTTCTCGTTAACGATCCGGCCAGCGCTGAGGACAGACCGAATCACAATGGCCCGACCCGGGAAGAACCCGTGGGACAAAGCCACAACATGGGCGAAGAGGCGGCGGCCCCTGAAGCGCGTCCGTCCGACACGCCAATCGTCAAAACCCAACCGGCAGCAGACGTCGCGCCGCACACGGGATCGAATCCGAATTCGATAAGGAACCTCGCCGAATCGGAGCATGCGCATGAAGCCGAGTGAACGCCTGAGCGCCTTGGGCCTGGAGTTACCCGCTGTCGCAACACCCGTGGGAAGCTACGTGCCGGCCACGCGTTGCGGCCACTACGTGATCACAAGCGGTCAATTGCCGATGCGCGACGGCGCCTTGGTCTGCACGGGCAAACTCGGCACGAATGTGTCGGTCGATGAGGCAGCGGCCGCGGCGGGCTTGGCGACGATGAATGCCCTGGCCGCCGCCGCGGGCGTCGTCGGCGGCGTGGACCGCATTTCGCGTGTCATCCGCTTGTGCGTGTTCGTCAACAGCGCGTCCGGCTTTACGGACCAAGCCAAGGTCGCCAACGGCGCCAGCGATTTGCTGACCGGCATCTTCGATGCGGCCGGTAGGCATGCGCGAAGCGCCGTGGGCGTGGCCGAGCTTCCCCTGAACGCCGCGGTGGAACTGGAACTCATGGTCGAGGTGGACGACGTCCCATAAATCGCGCCGCCACCTTGCCACACCGCTCTCGTTGGCAAGACTCTTTCGTCCTCTCGTGGGGGGGTCTTATCGGAAGCACACGCCTTAGGCTGTGGCGGAGAATCAGTACCAAGCCCCATTCCCTTTTCTGCCGACAAATCAGTGACCGTTCCATTATGAGGTTTGGGCTTGAGCGCATGGGACCGCCCCGTGGACCTTGCCGGTCTGAGGCGCAGCGTGCCCCCCCGGAGGTCTTTAATGGGGCCGCCCGCGAATCGCCCTGATCCGTTCCCAATGGAGCCAATTGAATGACACTCAGTCGCACAGCAGTGCCGGAAGAAACGGCCAGGATCCGCGAGGGGTTGCTGCGGGCCATGGCTTGGACACGTGTCATGGGATCCACCGAGATGGCTAGGAACGTTAGAGGCTAATCGCGATGACGGCCGGACCAGAATACAAAATCCTGATTGTGGACGACAGCCCACCGAATCGGATGATCCTCAGTCGGGGGCTTCGAAAGGCGGGCTATGAAACGATTGAAGCGGAGGACGGTTTCGTCGGTGAGCAGCTCGCCGCGCGGGAACTCCCCGACCTGATTCTTTTGGACGTCATGATGCCCGGCCTCGATGGGTTTGAGGTGTGCGACCACCTCAAAGACAACCTTGAAACAACCGATATTCCTATCATCTTTCTGACGGCAAAATCCGAATCCGAGGACTTAGAAAAGGCATTCTCGGTGGGCGGATGCGATTACGTCACCAAACCGTTCCGAATCAGTGAAGTCAAGGCGCGCATGGAAGTGCATCTTCAACTGCGCAATGCGCAGCGAGAGCTCCAGCGACGCAACCAGCAGCTTGAGGACATGTCGAGACTCATCGCGGAGACCAATTGCGAACTGGCCAGACAGGCGCGAACCGACGCGCTGTGTGGCGTGCTCAACCGCGGCGCGTGGGAGGAGGCCATCACCGCTGAGCACCGACGGTTCGCTCGCTCTGAACGAAAATACTGTGTCATCATGATCGATGTCGATCACTTCAAGCTCTTCAATGACACGCTAGGGCACCCAGCCGGTGACGCCTGCTTGCGCAACGTCGCCCTCTCGATGCAGGAATCCTGCCGGGCCACCGACGTGATCGGTCGGTACGGAGGCGAAGAGTTCACCATCCTGGCGCCGGAAACCGATCTGAACACAGCCGCCTCCCTCGCCGAGCGCGTTCGTGCCAACTTATGCAAACTCAACATCCGCCACCCCACGAACCCTGTTGCACCCCATGTTACCGCGAGCTTCGGCGTGGCCGAGATCGCCTCGGGCAACTGGGAGAGCGCGCTGAGTCAGGCGGACGAGGCGCTCTACCTCGCCAAAACGCAAGGACGCAACAGGGTATGCCGCTCTTCAGACGTGGGCGACTCCACGTTGGACCACAACGCGGCTGGGGCGCCGCGGGATGAGGCCAAGACCGCCCGCCTGCTTGATACCAACGAGCCATTCCACATTCTCGTGGTGACAGACAGCGACACCGATCGTGATACCTGCCAAAGTATCTTGAAGCCAAATGGGTATGCCGTGAGTTTTGTGTGCGATGGGGCAGAAGCACTAGCCTATGCTGGCAAGCCCACTCCGGAATTGATCATTCTTGACACCGCCCTGAGGGACATGGAGGCCCTGGAATGCTTACGCAAGCTCAAGCACAAGCCCGGCCTGCGCGACGCGCGCATCATGATCCTTGGCTGTGACTCGAACGATGAACGGATTGCCGAGTTTGCCCAAGCCGGCGCTGACGAGTTTCTTGCCAAACCAGTAAGACCCACCAAGCTTCTCTTGCGCGTCGATGGGTTTGCCAAGCTGTCGCGTGAGCGGAGCAACCTTCTTGACAGTTATGAGCTGCGCGGGGAGCAAACGCGCATTCTAGCCCTGCTGCTTGATTTTTGCGGTACGCTGGGACGGGCCGTCGATCTCGAGGAAGTCTTGGAAGAGTCGGTGGCCGCGGCTGCCGCGCTGACGTCATGCAAGCAAGTATCCATCATGTTGCCCAGCGAAAAATCGAAGACGTTGACCACGGTCAAGTCGATTGGAATGGATGCGCCGGCGGCGGAGCGCAACAGGACCCATGTAGAAGAATTGGTCGCCAAGAAAGTTTTTGAGACCAGCGAGACCGTTGTGTTCAACTCAAATGGCGATCTAAAAACCGCCCTGGGAACGGCCCACGACAACCCTGACGCGCAATGCGCCTCCGTTCCTCTGGTTTGCTCTGCAATTGAATCCTCACGATGCACGGTTGGCGTGCTCAATATTTCCGGTCGTGTGGGCCAACGTCCGTTCGCAATACATGAACTCGAATCCATCGAGCTGTTGAGCAAAATCGCCGGAACCTCGCTCTACGCGTTCCAAACGCGCAGAGCACGCGACAAGGCACGTGACTCGATCCTAGTCGCCATCGCCGGGCTGATTGAGCACCGCGAGGGCGACAACGGAAATCATGTCGACCGGGTGACCTACTACGCACTGGCGCTGGCAACGCAAATGCGCGCGGAAGCGGGATTCGCGGAGACCATCGACGATGCGTTCTTGAGCAACCTCAGGCGGGCGGCTCCGATGCATGACGTTGGAAAGATCGCCATCCCAGACCGCATCCTTGAAAAGCCCGGCACGTTCACGGCTGAAGAGCGAGAACTCATGCGGACCCACGTCGAACTCGGCGCCCAAACGCTCCGAAGTGTGCGCCAACACGACCCGGGGCACGGCGTCTTGGCCATGGCGGAAGAAATCGCTTTGGGCCACCATGAATGGTTCGATGGTACGGGCTATCCGAAAGGATTGAGCGGGATGGAAATCCCGCTCGCCGCGAGAATCGTCTCACTGGCAGACGCCTACGATGCGATCACGACCAAACGAGCGTACAAAGCCCCGGTAGCCCACGACAAAGCCATGACGATTATCCTGAAACAGTCAGGCACGCAATTCGACCCGGCCATCGTCGAGGCATTCCTCAAATGCGAACCGGATTTCTGTCGATTCCTGAGCGAGATTCCCGCTGAATGCTACTCGGAACCGGCGGCCGACGCGCCCAAGGTATCCCAGCCCGCAGGGTAGCCGCCCGTGTTCGCCAAGTCGCCTCGACCCCCATGCGCGCGGTGCCGGAGAAACCGACCAAGAGGGCACTCGCCAATCAACCCCATAGCGCCCTGCGAACGCCGCTTCGCCATCCTCAGAGTGCCGCCGACCCCGCTTGGGTTTTCCGCCAAACTGTTTACAATACCCGTCACGCGTAACCGGGATCGGTCACACGAAACCCCGGCCGGAGTGGCGGAATTGGCAGACGCGCGGGATTCAAAATCCCGTCCTGGCAACAGGGTGAGGGTTCAAGTCCCTCCTCCGGCAGTGATGTAAGTGGCTTCCCAGTAAATACTTAACTCAGTCTTCGGGCAACCGCGAGGAGCCTCAAACGGGAGGCTCCCCTGTTTCATGTCTGGTGCTGGAGTTGAATAAGGCCAGTCGCTCCGCCGTTTTGTGAATGGCGGCGGGATGGAGTCGCCGTATCCGGACCTGCCCTCCCCACGATACGACGCGCGATGGCCAGCAGCGGCGACCCCGTGCTCAGAAAATCGCGAATCTTTTTGAAAGAACTCCCACACACGCTCAAATGATATCTTAGACTCTTATGGGGTAGGCATTCCCATCACCGGTCTTGTTAGCGCGCGGCCTGCGGCGTCCGAGATTCGCCCACGCCCGACGATATCGACCACATCTTGAAGAAGCACCGTTTTCCGAAGGGGGAAGAGAAGTATGCAGTCTGTACGTTACCACGGTTCCATGGCCATATTAGGCATCTTTTTTCTAACTGCGGGCTGCGGCTCGCCATCCTTTGTGGCCGACACCGCGACCACCACGGGCGACCTCTTGGCCATGAAGGTGACGGACTATTCCGGCGCCGACGTGCTGGCCGCACAGGCCGATGCGATCACCGAGGATTCCAGGATTGTGTCGCTACCGGTCGAATTGGCTCATGATACGCTGGACGAAGCAGTCATGGCGCTGACACCCGCCGATATTGTTGTGTCGCTGGATGGAACAACGTCTAAGGTTCGCAGTAGGTTGGCCAAGGATAAGGCCTCGCACGCCATGGTCATGTTCCGGCTAGCCGGGAATCAGCATGACGCCTGTGCATCCGAGCTTTCGGTCGGCCCCTTCGAACTAACGATCGAAGATGGAACCGTCACCGTCGATCCTACTAAGCTACCGATCCCGCCCGACGCATTGGCCCTGTTCCGCGACGGCCGATTGGCGCTTTGCGTGGAAACGCAGGCAGACTTCGACGGCACGATCTCCCTCGGTGAGGTGGCCATCGAATCGGGCAGCCTCCACGGCCACGAGGAACGCGTCAAAATCTGTCACATGCCGGCGGGCGGAGAGAATGAGAAAAACGAAGCACATGAGGCCCACACGATCACCGTCGGTTCCTCGGCCGTGGACGCCCATCTGGAGCACGGGGATTACCTTGGCAAGTGCGACAAGGCCGACGATCAAGATCGCCACGGACACGATGACGATGGGGACGTTGCATCGGAGGAAGAAAACACCGACATCGATACCAACGAAGACGACGGCGAGGACAGCGGCAATGCCGTAGAGGCCGGTGATGACGGTGACGAGACCGATGGTCGGGTCGAAGGGGTCGATGGCGGCGATGTTGATGAGGACTCGAATAGCACCAACGACAATGATTCCAACGAGGACGGCGCCAAAAATGATGATGAACGTGATGCCCAAGCGGACATCGACGACCAAGCCGAGGATCCGGGACATGGGGGCCACGAGGGCAAGAGCCACGCCGAAGACGACGAGGTTGACCGCCATGAGGAGCGCGGTCCGGCTAACAACAGCGATCTTCACGGGGACGATGACAACGTGGAAACCGACGACACAGGCGAAGCTGATAGCCACGACGATGATTCGGACGACGATGACAGCGACGATTCCGACGACGATTTGGATGTTGCGACACCGGTCGAGACGTCGCTGACCTGCGACGGCTTCGCGATCGACGGTGCGGTTGAGTTTTCGGACTTTGCCAATCCCAAGCGAGTCGGCGTGGATAGGCTTGTCGCCGGCGTGGATACGGTCGTCCTCGGGTTTGATCGTACGGCCAACGGCGATTTGATCGCTGCGGGGACCATCATCAACTCTTTGTTTCAAGCGGTAGGCGTTCGCCTTAGCGCCGTGCTCACCAACGGACCGCACGCGGGCGAGGCCACCGATACGCAAGCCCTGGATAGCGGGGCAGCGCCGAATCTACTGTCCCAAGTGGGGGTCTCGCCGCCGAACATTCTAAGCGGAGTCGATCCCGATCTGGGGCCTCAATACTCAGGCCGCGTGGCCGGGCTTGCAACGCTAACCGTCACGTTCGTCACGCCATCTGGAAAACCCGCCAAGGTTGCCCAAGTTGGAGCATTTAACGATCTGATCTTCGGAAACAACACGCTCACGGCGTATGCCGGGTCCGACGCGACTGGTCGAGTGCTTGGTACGGCCTCTGCGACGGGTCCGGGTGACTTCTTCGGCCTCGCCTCGAGCGCGGGCATCGCCAGCGTAACGTTCTCCGGCTTCTCGACCGAGATCGATGACCTGGTATTCAGCCCGGTCTTCGTCGATTGCAACAACAACGGCCTGCCCGATCGTTGCGATCTTAGCAGCGGTACGAGCCAAGACACCAACGGCAACGACATTCCGGACGAATGTGACGACGCCGATGGCGATGGCGTGATCAACAGCACGGACGTCTGCCCCGACACGCCCGCCGGCGAGCCGGTCGATGCCGCCGGTTGCGCCTGCTCACAAAAAGATGCCGATGCGGACGGGGTCAACGATTGCACCGACACCTGCGCCGGCACGAGCGCGGGCCTGTCCGTCGATGCCAGCGGCTGCGCTCTCAACCAACTCGACGGGGACGGGGACGGCGTATTGAACAATGCGGACGCTTGCCCGGATACGCCCGCAGGTGCGACCGTTGATGCCAACGGTTGCTCAACCTCTCAAATGACCGCAACCGTAACGGTGCCCGGTCCGACCGACATCTATCTTGCCGGTCAGCCTGATGGCGCAACGGCAACATGGCCGTTCACCGGCTCGACAAGCGTCGCGCCTCAGCACTCGCCCGTTATGATCGACATCTCAACATGGACCGGCAAGGAGCTGGCCTTCAGCGCCGCCGGCGCAGTCAACCTCGGCGGCAGCAACGGCACTGCGCCAAACGGTCGAGGCTGGGTGCTCCGCCCCAACGGACTGAGCCAATTCTACGGACTGACCGCAATGCGAGACTTCCGACACGGCGCACTCGTCGGGGTCTTCCTAACCGACGACCTTCCAACCGTGGGGCTGCTCCCCTATATGTCCAGCTCCGGCATCACGACCACGACGCCACCGCTTCAGCACGTGTTCGTCATCGGCTGGTCTAAGCAAGTGGTCGTCCCCGCAGGCGCAACGAGGCTGTTTTTCGGCGTGGCCGAGCCACAAGGCACGGTCATCGACAACAGCGGCAGCTTCGAGGTATCCGTCGAGGCCGTCCCGCACGGCCTGCTGCCTTCGGATCCGCTGGCCGCAACGAGATTCTATGTCGGGAACCCGAATGACCCGAAAGACGGCATCGGCTGGTTCGATAACGGCCAGTGGGCGTTCGACTACGATTTTGATGGCGTCGCCGACTTCACTACGACGTTCGGACAGGCGGGTGATCAGCCCGTGGTCGGCGATTGGAATGGCGACGGGCTCGATGAGATCGGTGTCATGGCGGCCTCTGCATCGGGCAACGTCTGGGTGCTCGACATGAACGGCAACGGCGTGTTCGATGCCCCAGACGCGAGTTTCACCTACGGGGCGGACGCGGGAGCCATCGCGATCGCGGGCGATTGGGACGGCGACGGCGTTTTCGAGCTTGGGTTCACGACGCCTGACAACCTGTGGCATCTTGATTTCGACGGTAGCCGCACCGACGACACGGGCGGACCGCTGTACACCCAGTATGCCAGAGGCGAGGTGCTAAATACGCAATATGGCGCCACCGCCCCAGTGGTCGGCGACTGGACCGGTGACGGTGTCAGCAATCTGGGAAACATGAGCAGCGGATCCTTCGGCTGGCGTTTTGACCTAGACAGAAGCTGGAATTGGGTATGGGGGACAACTTACCGCGACGAGAACTGGGGGTGGGGAAATCGAGCCCTGGACATCGGAGTGGCAGGCGACTGGGACGGCGACGGCTTGGACGATCCGACCAGATACCGAGTGAGCACCGGGGACTGGCACTTCACCACGCGGGTGGGCAAAGGCGTCTTGGTCGCGCCGAGCGTCATCGGCTTTGGCACGAACGCAACGCCCGTCGCTGGCTCGTGGGCCACCGTTCGCGCCGCTCAATGAGCATCGGCGGATCGAGAACCGTTGCGCCCCGCGGAAGAGCAAACGTTCCGCCGGGCCGCGCGCCAACCGGCGATTAGAAACGATCAGAAAGGTGACGCAACGAGAACGGCATGCGTCGCGGCCGCAATCGGTATGCGTTTGATGCGCTCAGCCGGACCGATGGAAGGCGGACCAGGCGACCGCGGAACTTGGAGTACGTGGCACAGGGCACGTGACCCAACCGGCGGCCGTGATTGCAGGCTGAAGGCCTGCGCTGTAGTAGCCGGGGGCAAGCGTAGCGCCGCCCCCGGATGACGCCGCCATCAAACCGCCCGACCCTGGAGGGGTCGTCTCCTCCTCGAGGGGCAAGCGCTACCTGGCGGCTAGTCGACTGCTCCAGCGCCGATGCGCGCAATGTTGTCATAGTA
>CAZYXP010000026.1:19297-28173 GCA_964651325.1 uncultured Phycisphaeraceae bacterium | reverse complement strand
TCCATCGGGCAATTCGCTGATAAATTGGTGCGCCTTTACGCGACGAGCCGCACGTCGAATCTGAGAGGGCTTGGCGTCAAATCGCCCCAGCGCTATGTTTTCGGCAACGGACATGCCGAACAGTACGGTGTCCTGGTGCACCCAGCCGATCTGCTTCCGTAGCGACGCCAGCTTGACATCGCGTACGTCGTTCCCGTCAAGCTGCACGCTTCCTTCCTGGGGGTCGTAGAATCGAAGCAGCAATTTGGCGATCGTGCTCTTGCCTGCCCCGGTATGACCGACGATCGCTACGCGCTGACCGGGCTCGATGCGGAACGATACGTCCGACAAGGTGGGTAGGCCTTCTTCATAGGAAAAGGAGACGTCTCGAAACTCCACCAGTCCGGTACAATTGGCCATGACCGTGGCATCGGGTCGATCGGTGATCGAGACCTCAATGGCGAAGACTTGAGCGACCCGCTGTCCGCACGATGTAGCTTTGGCCATTTGGCTCGCCATTTTTGCGAACTGGCGCATGGGCTTTTGAAGCGACCTGAGGTACGATACAAACACCAGAAGATCGCCCGGCGTCATTTTCCCTGCGAGCACGGAACGAACGCCCACGAACAAAATGCCACACATCGCCGCCGCCGAGGCGAGGGCGACGATGCGTTGCAATTTGGATTGTAGTTTTGTGGTTTTCAGCCCCGCACGAACCGAGCTACGATTCTGGCGGGCGAAACGCTTCTGTTCGAGCGGCTCACGATTGAACGCCTGAACAATCGCCATCGCGCCCAGCACGTCGTGGGCAATGCTGGCGACCTCGCTTTCCTTTTCTCTTTGGGTGCGCGTGGCTTTGTTGATTCTCTTGGATATCCGCCAACTGACCCAGATCACCAGCGGCACGACGCTGACGCCGAGCGCCGCTAAGGTGGGATTGAGCCAGAACATCACCGCGACCATCGCCACGAGCATCAGCGAAGCCTGCCCGGCGGTGATCAGGGCGTTGACGAGCATCTGACGCAACATCTGAATGTCGCCCGTCAGGCGCATCAACAAATCGCCGGTCCGCCGTTTCTCGTACACATCCGGCGGCAGCGCCTGCAAGTGGGCGAACAAATCCGAGCGGATCTTACCGACCACCTTCTGGCCCGTCTCCGCCAACATTACATCACGATAGTAGCTGAACAGCGCATCGATGGCCGCGATCGCAAGAATCCCCACGCTGACCCAAATCAATGCTTGAAGGGGCGTTGGGCCGATTTGCGCCATCGTTTGCGACAGCCAGGAAGACTTGACCTTGTTCGTCAGAATGTAGTCAAAAATGACCTTGATCGGCCACGGGGCCAGAATCTGCATCGAGATCACGCCGAGGGCCGAACCCAGCGCGCCAGCGAGCTTCCAGCGGTGGGGACGAATGTAGCACCCGAACCGCGAAAAGATGGTTTGCACCTCACTGATTCGGAGCTTTCCGCGACTGGTCTTGATCGTCCAACGTGCCATTACGAAGCCTCAGCGTTTAGCGTTTCCAAAGCGCTTGGGATCGTCGGCGCCACCACGCGGCGGGCCTTGCTTGCCCGCTTGGCGCGACCCACGGCGTCGGCAAACCAACCCAACATCGTACCCACATTCGCTCCAATGTTGAAGCGCTCCTCAACGCGGCGTCGCCCACCGGCGGCCAATCGCATGGCAAGGGAGGGATTCACGAGCACCTCCTTGATGGCATAGGTGAGCCCCTTTATGTCGTGCGGATCAGCCAGCAGGCCGCTCTTGCGGTCGTCAATCATCTCCGGGACGCCGCTAATCCGTGTGCTGATGGAAGGACATCCGCTCGCCATCGCCTCCAGCAAGACCGTAGGCAGCGCATCGACATTTCCGTCCTTGGCTTCAACACAGGGCAAGACGCAGCACGATGCCGTACGGAATTTGCGACGCACTTCTTCCTGCCGGCATTGGCCGATGAGCTTCACATGGGCCGCCAAACCGAGGTCCTCAATTTGAGTTTGAAGCTTGACTTGATCTCGCCCGTCTCCCGCGATTTCGCAGGTGACCGGGAGGCCTTCCGCACGGAGGGCCGCCACTGCGTTGATCAGATAAGAGAAGCCCTTTTTCTCGATCAAACGTCCGACGGAGAAGATCGACATATCGACGCGCTCATCCTCCGTTGGCGAGAACCGCTCTGAATCAATCCCATTGTAGTTGACCCGAATTTTCTCCGCATCCACACCTGGGATGTTTTCCATCATGAAACGCCGGTTGGCGTTGCAAACCGTGACGGCGAAGGTCGACGCATTAATCTTCTCACGCAGGAGGCCGCGGTCCACGTTGTCCCGATAAATATCGAATGCATGCAGCGTCAGGCTGTACGAAATGCCGCCCAGGATATTCGCGAGCAGCGCCACGGTTGCTTCCTCCGTGCCGAAATGCACGTGAAGGTGGGAGATTTTGTTGCGACGCACCCAGCGAAGAACATAGGCGGCCTGAACCAGGTGATACCAATCGACGTCTTGATGCTGTCGCCACAAGCGAACTGCGCGACGATATTGGCTCGGATTTTTGCTCCAAAGCTTGCATTGCCTCTTGGCAATGGCACCAAGGCAGCCGTGGTGCGACTCGGGCAGGTATGAGGCGCGCCCCTTCACCCGGCTGACGGAGTCGTGAAAGACGCCTTCATTGGGAAGCCGCAACGAGACGATCTCGACATGGGCCCCTTGGCGTTCCAATTCAAGAATTTCGTTGACGACAAACGTTTGCGTAAAGCGCGGATACATCTTCAGTAAGTATCCGACGCGCGTTGTTTTCTTGCCCTTGCCCATGGTCTCTGCCTCCCTCGCCCTCAAGATGCTGCCTTAGCCGCACCGCTTAGTTCCAAACGGCCACATGCCCCATGCCCCGACGAGCGAGGCCGCTGTTCGGCCGCCGAGAAAATCACCTGCTCCGTAGCGCTGGCGACGTGATCCCACGTATGCCGTCGCATGGCCATCTTGCAGGCGCGATCGGCCATCTTCTTTCGGCCCTCGGGCGATTCAATCGCATCGAGCAGGCAACGCGCCAGCTCATTTCGATCTTCGGCCACACACAAGCGACCGTTACGTCCGTCCTCTATGATTTGTTCTATCTGGCCCAGTCTCGACGCCACCACGCACGTCTCGGCCGCCATGTATTCAAATAGCTTGATCGGCGAGAAATAGAAGTCCGGCACGTTCAAATAGGGTGCCACAGCTACGTCCATTGCCCTCAAGTGGGTGGGAACTTGCTCATGCTGTACCGGTCCGGTGAACGTCACCGAATCGGCAAACCTCGAAAGCTTGACGCGATGGCGCAAGGCTTCTTCTTCAGGACCGGTCCCGAGAATCAAGAGCCGAACCTTCGAATGCTGCTGAGTTACCTTTTCGAAAGCATCCAGCAAGACATCAATGCCGTGCCACGCTTTGAAGCTGCCGGAAAAGCCAATAATCAACTCTTGGTCATCGTGTATCCCGACGGTCTCGCGGCAGGCTTGCTTGCTCGGAAGACTGTTGAACAAGGAGGCGTCCACGCCGTTGGGGACCACGTGAACCCGCCCGGCTGAGACGCCGCGATCAATGATCCGGTCCGCCAACTGCTCTGATACCGTAATCACCGCGTCGGCCCGAGACAGCACACTGTCCTCAACCCGCTCCGCGAGGGACTTCATGTTCAGGTTTCGGTAGCGACTGGCCTCTTCGACCAGCGGCGCATTCATTTCGACGACAAAAGGTACACCGAATCGCTTCGCAAGATCCAAGCCGGCCGTGCCAAAAAGCGACAGCCGCTCAATCACGGCGCACGGCGGTTCAGCAGGAAGGGATCGACCCACCTCGGTGGGAAGCAGCGCATTGTAGCTGATCGCGCGCAGTTCGCGTCCGACGGCGTTGATGTCCAAGCCGTGACTGTCGACCCAATGCTTGATCTTGCGAACCGGGCGGGTCACCGGCCGTAGGTCCGCGGTCGAGATGAGCTTGGCCGGATGATCTCCGTAGGGAGCGCATCGCGGGCTCAAGACCGAAACATCGTGCCGCCTAGCGCACAACGCGTTGGTGATCGCCCGCACATGGATGGACGCACCCTTGGTTCCGTCGAACGGAATCCCGAAATCACTACAGATGTAAAGCAGACGCATGCGCGTTCTCCTCTCGCCACCACGATTGAACCCGACAGCCCACGCGGTCCAACCCGCCAAGATCAAGGCGCGGGTGCGTTTCACGTGGCCCATGTTCGATCAAATCCAAAACACGATCAGCGAGGCGATTCGGCGTAAGCTTGGTCGGGTCTTCCATGACCCCTGCCCCAAAGTCAGACCAAAGTCGAGCCCGAATCGATTGCTCAACCCTCGGGGTAGTGCGCGGCACCACAAGTACCGGCTTTCGGTTTCTCGCAATTAGCGTAAGCGTGTTGTACCCACCCATGGAAACAATCAGGCGTGAGCTACGAACCCTGCAGTCCATACATTTTTCGAAATCGACCCACTCGACCCCGCGCATGCCTTCGGAAAGCTGCTGGAGCGATCCGCGCGCTGCTTTCGGGAGATCGGGGCCGCCAACGAGCGTGATCTTGAGCCCGCGACGCACTACCCTGCCCGCCGCTTCCGACAAGAACTTACGTAAGAGCGAATCGCCATCCGTTCCGCCGCCAACGGTCACGAGCACGCGATCGGAATCCGTATCGGTCGACGGCTCATGCCCGCAGGGTTCCGGGGCCACATATCCGACGTAGTTAAGCTTGTCGCTAATAGACGAAGAAAGGCGATACTCCGAGCCGACGTCGAACACGTCACGCATGCCGTAGACCCAGACTTCGTCAAAACAGGCTTCAAGCACATCAGGAATGCCGGCCTTCTCCCACGCCGCCCGAGTGACGTCCGCCCCATCCTCGATGTCGCGCATCCCGAAGACCATTCGCGAGGCCGGCATATTCTGCCGCATCCACTTCAAGCTTGACTTGAGTTCGCCGCAGACGCCCACCGGTGCCTTGTCCACCAGCAGAAGGTCTGGCTTAAAGTGCTGGACTGTCGCCAGGAGCAAGGATTCGCGGCAGGCAATCACCTGTTCGGGCGAGAAAGAGAGGTTTCGGGCCGCGTAGGTTGAGTTATTTATTTTCTTGAGGGCGGGGAGCTTGAGGAAATCCACATTCTCATCACGAATCATCAACGGAACGTAGGGGGTTCCGGTAACGAGGAGAAACGTGGTCGCCGGGTGAACCGAGCCGATTTTACGGCACACCGCCAACGTTCTAGCCAAATGCCCGATTCCCACGCTGTCGTGGCAATAGGCAAAAACCCGCTTGGCGGGTGTCACGCCGTTTGTATTCAATGTTTGCTCTTGTGCCACAGGTTTATTCCCGGATTTCTCGTTTAAGCCGTCGATTCGAGGCGTCTGGCTTCCCACCTGAAAAACCAAAGCGACCGTACGCTTCATCTGAAATTTAACACAAACTTAGCGCGCTGGCGCAAACCTTAGAGGACTATAATAGGAGACATGAAAGCGCGCTGACCGACGTAAACTATGGGCAATGATATGGGCAATGAGGAATCCCGATCTTTGGCTGTTATTCGGACTCTGGGATTCAATCGCTGCGGCGGGAGAACTTGGCCGCAGGAATTGCTTCGGCGGCCCCGAGCCTACAATAGACTGTAGTCTCAGGAAATGCCGAAATGGCGGGAAGGCGACCCTCGTGCCCTACCTGAGCCATTAATCGATGTCTGAATAGGCTAATGCACGATCGATCCGGACAAACGGGAGCCCTAGCTCGTGACGAAAACGACGGACAACCCACTGCACGTGCTTGTGGTCGATGACGACGTCACGGTCGCTGAGGCCATTCGAGAAGGCCTCGACACCTTGGACGCGACCATGGATCACGTTACCACCATCGCTGAGGGGCGCGACCGACTCTCCAAGGGTGGTTCTTTCGACGCCATCATCTTGGACCGAGGCCTGCCCGACGGAGACGGGGTCACCTTGGCCGATGCGTGTCGTGAGGCGGGCATGGAAACACCCATCTTGATGGTGACGGCTCACGATACGGTTCAGGATAGGGTTTTGGGCTTGAAACTGGGGGCCGACGACTACATCTGTAAGCCCTTTTCCATTGATGAGCTCGTCGCGCGACTTCAAGCCATCATGCGCCGCGCCAAGACAGGGCAACGCCACATCTTGCGTTTTCAAGACATCGAGCTGGACCTGGTGCGGCGACAGGTTCGTCGCCAGAGTCTTGAGCGATCTCTCTCCGCGCGCGAGGTTGACCTGCTTGCGTACCTGATGACCCATCCGGGCGAAGTCATCACGAAGGAGCGGATTCTCCGAGAGGTTTGGGGGGATGAGTGCATCGGCGACAGCAATGTGTTGCACGTATACGCCAATTACTTACGCAATAAGCTTGAAGGGGGACTTTACTCCCGTGTGATCCACACCGTTCGGGGTGTGGGCTACATCTTGTCGAGCAACGAGCCGAGCGATCGCGGCGAATGACCGAGCAGGAAGCAGGCTCCCATAACCATGAAACATAGGATTGTCATGTTCACGGGCCCGCGCGCGAGCAGGGCATGTAACGCGGTCTCGGAGCAGACGGGCCGTCGGCTATGCCCCGGGGGTGAGTCTGGATTCCTGGTTACGGGATGCTTCATGGGCGGCATCGGACGCGACGAGAAGTAGATTCACGCAATGAGCATGTTTTCACTCTCCACCACCCAAGCCGACTCGCCAATCGCCGCTGGTCCCCGGCCGTTTTTAGAAGGCGCAGGGGTCGCGCCGGTGGTTCGAGGTCGGCGGCTACCTGGCTCGCTCGTAGCTTGCCTGTTCGCGGTGGCAGCGTGTTCGGTGGTCCACGGCGAGGAACAACAACTGCTTTTAATCGACCCGCCCTGCGACGCGACGCCAAGGATGACCGACCCGGGGGCGGATGGAATCTTTGACTTCTATACGCATCGACTGCCGGAATTGCTGTCCGTCCGTGTCGTCGGCTGGACGCCCAACGACCCTCAAAACGACTTGTTTTCCGGGGTTTTTGACGTTTCTGGTGGATTTGTTCGCTTCGATATTCGCCTCTTGGGTCTCATGAATCCTCCGGGGAACAACGACCCCCTTGATTTTTCTCCATTCGCTTATGGCGATAATCCCGTTTTCGGCTTCATCGAATTCGACATGGATCAGGACAACCAGACCGGAGGCGAACTGGACGCACCGCAGTTTCGTTACAACGGCAACATCGTACGATTCGGTGGCGTGCCGCACGGATCACAGTTTGAATACAGGATTGCCTTGGACGAGACCGCCTTCGACGGCAACTTTGATACGCAACCGCTTGTAGACCAGAGCGGCGAGGACTTCCACATCGCCTTGCTCGGCGATATTTTCTGGGCTTCGAACATAACCGTGGTCGTTGGCGATGCCGACCTCACGTTCGAAGAGGGTGAAACCTGGCAGATTCAAGCACCCTGGTTCCATCGTGCCCACGGTTACGAGCCCTTCAGTGTCGCCAAGGGCGGGGCTGTGCCTGGAGAGTATGCCCCGTCGAGTCTGTTGCAGTTCCAACATGATCTCAACGACGGAAACACGACGATTTCACTGGTGTTCCCATTGACCAATGAGGCGGCCGGTCTCATGGCAGGCCAGCCACCGCAGCCGATGAATCAAGATCCTACTGATCAAGCCTCCGTGCTCGAAGCCCTCAGCGATCTGGTCCTTAGCGCCCAATTCCTTGATGCGTTCCCTTCAGGCCTGCCCGAGGAACAAATCATTCTTCGTTGGCAAAACAAGAATCCGCTCAGTTTTCTCGATTCGAGGGACTGGCAGGCAACGGCTCTGCTCGGGACCAGTTATGAGGTTTCTGAGGCCCCTGGGCCGTTTTTCTTATGGACTGACGTGTGCCCCAATGTGCTCGCAGGTGACGTCAATGGCGACGAATGGAACGATGATTTGGACGAAGCAGCGGTAGGAGGATACGTGGCCGCCAACGACGCAGCGGACGGGGTGGTTGATGGTTCGGTCACGGTGCCGGCCTTCGCGGCTGGTTTCACCGTGTTTGACGTCAATTCCGACGGCGTTGTGGACAACGCGGACGCCGAAATCGCGGATCACGGCGTGTTCGTCCCGTGTATCCCTGCCGTGTCACAATGGGGGGTATTCGTGCTGGCTTTGCTTCTGGCATGCCTGGGAACTCTTTTGTTTCAGCGAGGCGCGTATGGCCAAGAGGCATGTACACGTCGAGCAGGTTCCCACTGGAACGTCCAATAACTATCTGCGTCTGAATGACGGTCTGAATCGCGGTCTGCATCGCAACCGAGGCGGGCCTAACTTCCTGGATTTACGTCTATCATTTCGGCGGGTATCGGCCCTCTTGCGACGTGTGGCGCATGAGCCCCTTCGATACTGAAGGAAGTGTGCTCGGGTTGTTTCACCCAATATGGGACTATACGCGCATCAGGTCTTTTGATGGGGAGCTCGACTTGCGATTTTCCCTGCGGGGATGGCTGCGCGGTGTTGCGGCCAGCTTCTGGCATAGAGATTGCTAGTATTGTATGCGGCGCGGACTTTTGCTACCCTGATAGTTCAAATAGGCAAGAACCCTTTCTTCTCAGGAACGTCGGTGAAAGAAGCGAACCATGCGTGTTTCGAGGCTTGCAATCCCTACAGTTGACGCGAGCGGTAGACTCAACAGAGTTGCCGGCCGTAGCGCGCGCCAGGGGTTTACGCTGCTTGAGACGCTGGTCGTGATGGTCATCATTTCGATGTTGGTTGGATTGCTGCTTCCGGCGATTTCCGGTGTTCGGCGTAGCATGAAGAGTCTCCGGTGTACGTCCAACATGCGATTCATCGTGATCGATTTCCAGCTTTTTGTGGACGGGAACTCGGCCGAGGGCCAGGGGGACAGCGAAAAGC
>CAZYXP010000026.1:0-19197 GCA_964651325.1 uncultured Phycisphaeraceae bacterium | reverse complement strand
TTCCAGCTTTTTGTGGACGGGAACTCGGCCGAGGGCCAGGGGGACAGCGAAAAGCTTGGTCGCAATCGATTCTACGTCAACGATTTTCAAGATTCCATGTACAAATTGGACGAGTTTTGGGATCTTGGAGCTGCTACGTCCGGGCCGATTCGGGCGGACAAATCGGTTATGCTTTGCCCTGATGGTCCCAGCGACCTGATCAAACGCAAAGGATTCCCCTGCGGCAATGAAGCGGTGGGACCGTCCCAAGACGTGACCCTCGCGATGAACATGCGGCTTCACCGTGGCGTTGTCCAATTTGGGGGCGCCTCGCTGCTCGCGCCGGCGGCGGTAAGCAAGCTTCGGGCCAACATTCTCAATCACCCCTATATTCCTCTTGTAATGGATGTCGACGGGCAGGAAGCGGCCAATCGCGGACTCGATCCGTTCTACATGGCCCCGCCGATCCAGGGTACCGACGATCCTTACGCGGACGGTCGGTATTGGATGCCTTCGTTTAAACACGGGGGTAAGGTGAACGTTGCATTCGTCGGCGGCCACGTTATGTCCAGCCGCGCGCCGGAAAAAGAGGGCTGGAATTGGGGGTATCAGGTGACGCCTGGCGGATAATGACAATTGCTGTATCGTGTCAGGCATGAATAACTCGCCCACTGCTTACTCCATTCGCTTCGCGACCGTGCGGAAGCGATCGTTCCGCAGAAACCGGCCCCCATGTCTTGGGTTATTGATGCATTAGGTCCACGCGATTCCTGCCATGATCCTTCGCCATAGGCTTGTCATCTTACAGAGCGCGTTTGCGGTGTTCGCGGTAATCGTGTCCGCCGCCACCATTTACGGCGTGGAGCTCCACGTCCAAAACGCCATTAAGAGTCTGGAGCGACTGGTCGGCCGATCCAACGACGTAGAGCGTTTGCGCATCGACGCGCGAGGCCTGTTGTTCGAGCTGTACGAGATGGCTTCCGGTCGGCGGGAGATCACGGAGTCTGCCCGCGCGAGACGAGACGAGTTTTTTACGCGGATCGGGGAGGTCACCGAGTACGCCATGCAGGGCACCTACCGACCGGTGGAACACAGCCTGCAATATGTAGCCAACGCTCTGGAAGAAGAAGGGCGCCAATGTCTCGAACTGATCAGCCAATCCCGCAAAGACGAAGCGCTCGCTCGAATTCGTGACAAGATCGAGCCTGACCTGCAGGTCGCACTCGAAACCCGCCTGGAAAGCATTCAACGCCTGCAGAAGCGCAGCCAGCCTCCCTCCGTCGAGCGTGTTCTGCTGGCCAGCAACCGGCTCTTGGGTTTGACCGCGGTCATCGGCGTTTCATGCGTCGTGTTTGTGCTAGCCGGAGCCTATCTGGTGCGAAGCTGGCTGTTGGTGCCGATCGGCAAACTACACCACGCCGCCAAAGAATTCGCCCAAGGCAACTTGAAATACCGTATTGAGTGCGACGGGGAAGACGAACTAGAGTCGCTAGGGGAGGCTATGAATGACATGGCCTCGTCGCTGTCCATCTCGCAAACCAAGTACCGGGCGCTGTTCGAGAACCTTCGCGACGCTGTCATGATTTGTGACGCCGCGGGGCAAATCGTCGAGTACCGAGACAGCGACACCCGCTTGCTCTCAGTGGGTTCGGCAGACATTGTGGGCAAGCATCTCGGAGACGTGCGGTCTCGATGCAACATCGCCGAATGGGATTGGGATCACAATCTCACGCGCGTCACCGCAAAACAGGAGCGCATCGATGCCGTCGATGTCCATTGGCCGACGCGGGACGGACGCGACGCCGTCGTCGATGTGATTGCCTATCCGGTCGAATACGGCGGCTCGCGCTATGCCGCCGTGGTTCTTCGCGATGTTACCGAGCGCTTTCGCCTTCAGTATCTTGAACGGAGAGCGGAAACCATGGAGGCGGCGGAGACCTTCGCTCGCGGGCTCGCGCATGACTTTAAGAACCTGCTGAATTCAGCCGTCATGTCGCTTTCGCTGATGAAGTCCGAATCGGAAAACGGCAAATCGGAGGCGCGAATCCAAACCGCGCTGGAATCTTGCCGACAGGCCGCGCGTTTGTCGCGACGGCTGTTGGAGTTTTCCTGCTTGGACAAGGGCAACCCCGAGAACATTTCGATTTGCGAACTGATTACCATCGTGCTCGATTCCGTAAAGGATCCGTTCCTCGCTACCATCGATGTCACGACCCGACTCGATCCCGAAATCCGGGTATACATGGATCAGGACCACCTGACCCAGGTCATTTTGAATCTCATTCGCAACGCCCGTGAAGCCACGAATGACGGCGGATCCCTGCGCATTGCAACCACAAACGTCGTTTGCGCCGATCCGGTTAGCCAAAACCCGCCGACGGCGTTCGCGGTGCTCACCGTAGCCGATACGGGGTGCGGTATGCCCGCCAACGTTCGCCAGCGACTCTTCGAGCCTCTGTTTTCAACGAAGCCGCGTGGGACGGAGGGCGTGCGCGGAATGGGGTTGGCTTTGGTCTATGCGGCCGTGCGGCAAGCGGGCGGATTCATCCAAATCGACAGCGAAGAAGAGGTAGGCACCACGTTCCGCGTCCATCTTCCCGTCGCCGATCGCACCGCGAATGAACCGGAATGGGAGGAGGCCAGCGGCGCCATCCCAGATGCCGACGAACCCATCGAGTCAGAGGCCTCGGAAGATTAAATCTAATCTACGCGAGCCACACGCGAAGTCTAACTAACATCGATACGCCTGCCGGAAGGCCGCAGAGAATCAACTACGCCTCCTCCCTGGTTACGTGCTATGCTTATGGTGTGTGCGGTTCTCCTACTCATGGGATCGCTGGCAACCCGAGATTTTCGCCCTGATGCCGGTTGCCAGGCGTGGTAGGAATAGCAAGCGTCCCCAATCAAGGAGCAATTGACCATGGATGACCCATCGCAACGCAGACCATGCCACCAACGACTGGCCCGCAATCAATTCCCCCTCGCGATTTCCTGTCTGATGGCCTGTGCGGCCACCTGGAGTTTGATCCAGCTCGCCCATGCGGACGGAGGCCCCGGTAAGGCCCACAGGCAGGTCGTGCAGATTGTGATCGACTACGGAAACGGTGTCCGGAAGCACTACACTCGCATCGGGTGGCGGCACGAAATGACGGTGTTGGACGCGATGAACAGGGCCAAAGAATTGCGCCCGGGCCTTGCCTTCGGGAGCCCCGGAAGCGGCCCCACCGCCATCATCACGCAGATCGACGGCATCCGGAACGAGGGCGGCGGCTCCGGGAAAAGGAATTGGCTCTATTGGGTCAACGACGGCTTTGCCGACGCGGGCATCGGGGCCAAGCGGCTCGACGTGGGCGACGTGGTCATCTGGAGATTTGACACGTACCCGGGGCAGCCATAAAAACAACTCACGGCTCTCGCGGTGCCGTTGCGAGGCGCGGTGTGGCCGGGAAGTGAAGAGATCTAGCCTATTGATTCCTAAGGGGAGCGCCTTGATGAGAAACGTTCGAGCCAGTCATATCGCGGTCGTCGCCGTTTTGCTTGTCGTTGGTATTGTGGGGCGCTTGTTGCCGCACCCGCCCAATGTGACGCCGATCGCAGCGTGCGCTCTGTTTGCTGGGTTCTTCTTTTCGAGAGCCGCTTGGGCCATGCTGATTCCGCTCACGGCGTTGATCGTCTCCGATTTGGTCCTGGGCTCCTACGGCCTGCCGGTTATGCTGGCGGTTTACGCCGCGCTGACGCTGCCTGTCTTACTCCGCGTGTTCCTGAAGAATCGGCCCAGCGCCGTTCGCGTCGGACTCTGTTCGTTGGGCATGTCGGCGTTCTTTTTCTTGACGACCAATCTGGCGGTTTGGGCGTTTTCGGGGATGTATGTGAAGACCATTGGCGGGTTGGGGCAATGCTTCGCGGCCGCGGTGCCGTTTTTCCGCTACACCGTGATTGGCGACCTCTGCTGGTCGGGGGCCATTTTCGGGGCCTACGCGCTGGTCATGGCGGCCCAACGCAAGCCGATTGGGCGTCTGTATTGCCCTACTGAGTGCCCTTGAACCTCGAATGTCGTGGCGTGGGTCGTCGTGGCTGATTAGGATGCGTGGGATTACGAACCTGTTGGGAAAGGACTCCTGATGGTCCGAGGAAACAGACTTGTATCGCCGATCTTATTGGGCTTGGTCTTGCTCGCATGGTCGGCCGTTGAGACCCGCGCCGACACTGTCTGGACGGAGCCGGTCAAGAAGTCGCTCTCTATCAGCGCTACAGACCTCCGAGCACTGCATGTTTCCACGCACAATGGGTCCATCACCTTCACCGGCGATCCGAACAAGCCGCCGGCCGTAACGGTTACGCTCAAAGGTGGTGGCAAATCGAAGGCAGAGGCGGCAAAGGCGCTCGCGGCGATCGAATTGTTGGCGCCCACGCCGGATTCGGGTGAGGCGCTTTTGGGATGGCGATGGAAGAGCGCAACGAAGCCTCAGTATTGGCGTGCGATGGTGAGCTTCGACATTGTGGCGCCGCCGACGCTTGATTTATCAGCCCAAACGCACAACGGCCCGGTCCGAGTTGCCCGCGTAGACGGTAGCGTCGAGGTCGAAACGCACAACGGGAAGATCGGCGTATCCGAGGCGAGCGGCGACGTGGAGGCCGTGGCCTACAACGGTAGGATAAAGATTCGCGCCACGGGCAAGAAACTGATATGCAAGACGCACAACGGTCGCATCGATGTGCGATTCACGGGCTCGTCGATGGAACTTGGTACGCACAATGGTGTCGTGGTCGCCAACGTGAGCGGTGCAACAACGATCGGCGGAGTTATTTCAACGCACAACGGCGCTATTGAGCTGAGGGTAGGCGTTGAGACGGCCACCAACCTGGATTGCACGACGCACCGCGGCGCGATGCATTGCGACGCCCCGATATCGGAGATGGAGCAAAGCAAGGGGAAGTTGACCGGCAAGCTCGGCAGCGGTGGCGCTGTCCTTGCCGTCAAGACGAACAGCGGGTCCATTGATGTGCTGGTCGCCGACTAACCGGTCGAGCTAAGCCCCCGCTGAGCCGCATGAATCCGTTTGAACGGCTCCTGACGCATACGCGCCTATCAAATCATTAGGGCCGACAGGAACCGGTGCCGCCTGCCAGGGCGTGGCGTCGCGCAGGCTGAAGCCTGCGGCGTACGCCCGGAGAATCGTTCGACTACGGGCAGCCGTCAACCGCATCGCTTACCAGGAAGAAGTTGACCAAGATGGCGGTGAAGTCGGCCGTGTCTTGCACCCCTTCGCCCGTTGCGTCAGCCGCGTCCCCAGGCGTCATGAAGTTGGACGCCAGAACCGACAAGTCCTCGATGTCGCATAGCCCATCGCCGGAGAAATCTCCGGCCATGAGGCGATCGGCGCCGGTGAACGCTATGCTTGCCGGCAACGGAGCCCCTAGCGACAGCAGCGTACGAAGCGTGTGGTCTTCGTCGGCGCTGATCCAATCGGCGCCGGGGGTGCTCAGGGTTAGCGTGGTGCTGCCGAGGCCCGAGGCGTCAAAGTCAATGGTCGGCGTGAAGGTCTCCGTGACGGGGCCCGTGCAATCGGTGACCACGATCGTGACCGTGCGCGAGATGGCCGAGCTAACCGCCTCCAGCTCGACGGTGACGTCGAGGCAATCACCGGGGATCGTGGCGGTGTCGGTGCGGACGAGGTTGGTGCCGCCGAGGCCGTCGCTAACGTCCGTGTAGGTGGCCGTGAGCAGATCGCCGCTACCGATTAGCAAAATGCCGACGCCATTCGTGGTGCTTAGCGGAATGCTTCCTTCGAAGATGGCGGAGTCGATCGCGGTTTCGGTCAGCGTGACGGTTTCACCGCCCGCCTCGGAGGTGGATGCAAGCGTCACGTTGACGGTATCGATGGCAATCGCGCTGAGATTCAGGTCGCAATCGACAACTTGCATGGCGGCCGCATCGCTGCAGGTATAGATGGCCGCATCCAGCACGATCGTTCCTGCGGAAGAGCAAGTAATGCTCAGCGGGCAACCCGTCGCGTCAACCGGGGTTCCGCCAAAGGTGCCCGGGCAAAGATCGCATGCGTCGGGCACCACGTCACCGTCGGCGTCCGGCTCGCAATCATCAGGGATGAAGTTGGCGTTGCAGTCCAAACTGACGAATGTGATGCTGTCGGAAAGCACCGAGAGGTTGTTCGTCGCCACGTTGTGAGCCACGGCGATGCCTGGATCACCATTGCCATTGAAGTCCGCCGCCGTCACGGCTTCGGGCGAGTCTGTAAAGGTATCGAACACCTGCTGCGGCGCGAAATCGCCATTGCTCTTGTTGATCAGCACGGAAATGGTCGTGCCGGGAACCGTAACGGTGCCCGCGTTCGTGACGATCAGGTCGAGGTCGCCGTCGCTATCGATGTCGGTGGCGGTTGCCGACGAAGGCGCTATGCCTACCGGAATCGTTGAAGCGAAAATGAGGGTCCCGGTTCCGTTGTTCTTCAGAATGCGGACGGTGTTGTCGCCCTGGGTTATCGCTACGTCCAGATCACCATCGCCGTCGAAGTCGGCCGGCGTAACGGATGAGGGATTGTTTCCGACCCCGGTAAGGAGCTGCGTGGCAAAGGTTCCATTGCCGTTGTTCAATAGCACCGAGATTGTATTATCGACCCTGTTGGACGTGACAATGTCCGGCCCGTTTACACCGTCCAAGTCGCCGACAGCTACATGATCAGGAAAATCCCGTACGAAATAATTCGCGGACGCGGGAAACGTTCCCGAGCCGCTGTTGAGCATCACGGTGACGAAGAAGTTGACCCCGTCATCCCGTTTGTTGGCCACAACGAGATCGGGGCCGTTGATGCCGTCCAGGTCTCCGGTGGCGATAGAGGTTGGCGTATTGCCAAGGGTGAAGTAGTTCGCCATGGGGGCAAACGTGCCACTACCTGTGTTGAGCAATACGGAGACCGTGTCGTTGCTCGTAGCGACGGCCAAGTCTTGACCGGAAACACCGTCGAAATCCGCCATGACGATGCCGGCGGCGGATTTGTCGATCGTGTAGGCGACGGCCGGGGCCAACGTCCCGGTTCCGTCGTTTAGGAATACGGATACTTCATTGAGCACGCCGCCGGTCCCGAGGGCCAGATCAATACCCGGCATGCCGTCCAGGTCGCCGGCGACTATGCTGGTGGGATTGGGGTTGGCCAGGTAGGACACCGTCGCGCCAAACCCGATGACGGGTGCCAAATCACAGAGATCGTCTGTGCCGTTGGCGTTGCAGTCCTGTCCCCATCCGATTTCGCACTGGTCTGGCGTGTTGTTGAGGTTGCAGTCCAACGTGCTTGCGGTCCAATTATGGGTCACGGAATTGGAGGTTTGGGTAACGCCGGCATCGATGAACGATGCTTCAATGGTGTCTAATCCCACATTGTTCCCGGCGTAGAAGAATGTGGCCGTGCCATTGGCGTCCGTAACGCCCGTTCCGGTCACGCCGGCATTCGGTCCGGCGATGACATCAAATGTCACCGTCGCTCCCGAAATCCCCGCAAAGGGCGGAGCCCCTTGGATGGCGTCCGCGGTCAGCGTAAGGCCTGTACACTGGGTGCTGCTACCACTGGTTGGCGCAAGCGTGATGGTTCCCGCGACCCAGGTGGCCGTGGCGATGTTTGAAACACGTAGCGTGCCCCCGTCGTTGAAGGTAGCCTGAATCTGGTCGATGCCCGCCCCATTGGCGCCGGTGTAGCTCAGCGTGGCTTCGCCGTTGACGTTCGTCAGGGCGGTTCCCAGAATTCCGACACTGGGGCCGGATAGCACTTCAAAGGTGACCGTGGTGTTGAGGGGAATAGGGTCGAATGGCGCTACGCTCTCAAGAAACATGGCGGTCAGGGTATGCTGCGTTGCCGTGGGTATTATGGCCGATGCGGGTGCGAGCGTTCCGGAGTTGGGCAGCAGCAGTTGCGGCGTACCGGCCAGCGAGAAGGCCTGCGGACCTTGTGGCACATTGAAGCCGAGCACTTCCACGCGGTAGACGCCAGGTACCGGGGTATCGATCACAATCTGCTCGATGTTGTTCAGATGGTCCGCTTGAGTCTGCACGGCCGGTAGCGCGGGAATGGCGGGATCCAACGTCCACGGGAAAAACTGGACGTTGGACGAGTCAAAGACGCGCAAGTCTAGATCGTTGACCAATGCCGGATTTACGAGTGGGGTTCCCGCGACATCGTCCCAGGCAAGGGTTACCTTCAACTGGGGGTCGCCGGGGTCCACCACCATCAGTATCGAAGTAATTGCTCCCTGGGCAACCTGATCTTCTAGGAAGGCGCCCGAGCGCATGAAGTCGATGGTGGGCTGAATGCGCACGGAACCGTATCCGCTCTGAAAGTCCGGCCCGGTGTTGCCGATGTCTACCGCGTTGTGGGCGAGCAATATCTTAAGCGTAGCATTGGTGAAATCGGACTGGGTGGGGAAGACGGTGCGAAAATCCTGAAGCAGCAGTGCCGACAGACCGGTGACCGTAGGTGTGGCCATGGACGTGCCGCACTTGACGCTGTAGCCAAAGATTCCGAATGCCGTGTTGCAGGATGTCACACCGAGGTCGCCGCCTACCTGACATCCCGGCGCGGATATGTCGGGTTTGAGGCGTCCGTCGTCACAAGGTCCCCAACTGCTGAAGGATGTCATCGAGTCATCGTTTGAGTTTACGGCCCCCACGGTGATGTGGTTCTTCGCACACGAAGGCGGAGCAGTGGAGTGGTATCCGGCCTGATGTTCTAGCGGGCAGGCCGCACAGGCACGTTCGTTGCCGTTGGCCCAAAGCACTCGAAATGGCGATCCCAGGCTGCCTCGGACGATGTTGTCAATCAGCGCAGACGTCACGCCGTAGTCGCCTGTGATGGTGCAGGGAAACCCGTTAGAGCAAGCGTTGGTACCGATCGAGTTGTTGGCCAAGTCTGCGCCATGCGTCGTGATGGCCTGCGTGTAATCCGCCTCGAGGTCGCCGGGGTTCGAGTACAGGAAAACGTTGGTTGAGTCCGACTGGAAGCCGTAGGAAACGATATCCGCGCCGGGCGCCATGCCGCGGTGGATTCCGCCCACACTCTGCGAACCATCTCCGCCTACCGTGCATGCCACGTGCGCGGCGTGGTCCGACCAGGGCGATGCATCGGCGATCGTCATGCGGCCGGCCATATCAGGATGTATGGCGCCGGTGGCATTGGTGGCCTTGCCTGCGTCATAGACCAAGACCTTGATCCCCGTTCCGTCAAGGCTGTAGGGCGTTGTCTGTACGAGGTCCGCCCCCGTGAGCACGCGGTTTTCCGCGTTGAGCTCATCCATCGGCGGCAACGCGGGTTCGATGTATTCGACGACATCCTCCGCCGCCAACGCCGCCACTTGAGATAGCGCGATTTCAATGACCAGTCCGTTAACCGATTGAATCTGATCTCGGACCGTCGCTCCGTATGCCTCAACGACGCGGGCCCCCTTGGGCCGCAGCGCCACGTCCGGATGAAACAGTACGTACGCTCCGATAATCGGTGATCCAAGTTTGTCCACGCCCACCGCGCCCCATACGGGCGCCGGACCCTGCACGAACGACGAATGCATCTTCCACGGCGTCTCCACGGCCGCCACGGCGGTCAGAGACGTTTGCTCAGCGATCTTGGACGCCGTAACGCCCTCAGAAGAGACCACGGCGAAGAAGGCATTGTCGCCAAGGTAGTCGAGCAGCGTGACCCCGGCCGTGGCAAGTTGCGCGCGCTTGGCCGTGCTGACCGGCTCGGTGAACTGAACAACGATGTGCCGTGTGCCACGATTCGGCACGAGTTCGGTGATCTTGGTCGCGTTTTGTGCGGAATCGGATGCGATGGTCTGCGCGGCGCCGGAGCGCCAGCGAATCTCCAACGGAGGATCCGCCGCCATCGCCGACCCGCACATCGCTAGCAAGATCAGCAGCCCCTGTCGCATGCGAGTGAAGAAGTTCATCGTATACTTACCCTGGCCCCGCCCCGCACAATATTGCAGACTCATGCATACTAACAGTGTAGCGTATTCAGTCGTGGTCCGATAAATCGATTGCCATGTGGCCGTCGGTCCAACGTCCGAATGATATCGCCTGGCCCCGCGCCCGCCTCTTCCTTCCGCCCCCGGACAGTCGCACGACCGCGCGCATCGCCCACCCCCATGCAATCTTATGCAGCCGTTCCCCTTGCGATCCACTGACTTCTTCCTTTCTGATTCAAACCCGCGATCCCGCTCTCTAATGAGCAAGAATCGCGACAAAATAAAGCCACCCCGCTGAGCTTGTGGCCATCGCGACCTCAAAAGATCGGACGAGCACGATCCAAGTCATTCACCGAACGCATCGGTGGGCACGAGGCTGCCGTCGTGTCGGGAACGCTGAAACGGACGGTCCGCGTTTGGCGGCCAATCCTTCCAGTCTGCAGGCCCACTTATGGATGGGCGGTCAAGCGTTCGGCGATCCCTGGCACGCACGGGATGCCCCCTGCGAGCTCACGGGCAACCGTCGGTGGCGTCACCGACCAGAAAAAAGTTGACCACGATAGCTGTAAAGTCCAGGGTATCTTGCACGCCATCGCCATCGGCGTCGGCTGCGTCCCCCGGGGTATTGAAGCGGGATGCCAGCATCGACAGGTCTTCTATATCGACGAGGCCATCGCCTGAGAAATCCCCGGCCATGAGGCGATCTCCGCCGGTAAAGGCGATGCCCAAGGGCAGCGGCACGCCGAGCGGCAGTCGATGGCGGAGCACGTGGCCTTCGTTGGCGCTGATCCAATCGGCGCCGGGCGTGTTGAGCAATGTCAGCGTGGTACTGCCTTGACCGCCTCTGACCAGCGGTATACCGGCATCGAAGCTGATGGCGGTGGTGAACGATTCTGTAACCGCTCCCGTGCAATCGGTGACGACGAACGTCACCGTGCGTGTAATGGCCGTATCGACCGACTCCAGCTCGACGGTGACGTCGAGGCAGTCTCCGCCAATAGCAGCGATGTCGATGATGACGATGTTGGTGCCGCCGAGGCCGTCGTCGGCATCCGTGTAGGTTGCCGTAATCACGTCACCGCTACCGATCTGCAGTATGCCGACGCCGATCGCCGTGCTCAGCGGGATGCCGCCTTCGAAGATGCCGGAGTCGATCGCGGTCTCGGTCAGCGTGACGATCGCGCCGCCCGGCTGGGTGGTGGATGCAAGCGTCACGTCCACGGTATCGACGGCGATCGCGCTGACGTTCAGATCGCAGTCGACGACCTGAATGAAGGCGGTATCCGCACAAGGGTAGGTGGCGGCATTCAGCACAATCGTACCGGTGGATGAGCAAGTGACACTCGGCGGGCAACCCGTAGCATCAACGGGGGCTCCTGGGAACGTACCGGGGCACAGGTCGCAGGGATCGGGAACGGTATCCCCGTCGGCATCGGGCTCGCACTCGTCCGGGATGCCGTTGGCGTTGCAGTCCAAACTGATGAACGTGACGTTGCCGGGAAGCAACGAGACGTCCCCGGTCGCCAAGTCGTGAGCCACGACGATGTCCGCGTCTCCATCCAGGTTGAAGTCCTCCACGGCAAGCGCAATCGGGTTGTTCGTGCCCGTATCGACGTCCGGTTGGACTGCAAAAATGCCGTTACTCCGGTTGATCAGCACGGTAATCGTGGTTTCCGTAGTGAAGAGGTCTCCAGCGTTCGCGACGACTAAGTCAAGATCGCCGTCGTTGTCCAGATCCTTGGCGACCGAAGTCGTGGGGCTCACTCCTGTCGGAAAGTTATTGTTCCCCGAAAGGGTTCCGCCTCCGTCGTTCAGCATGATGTGGATGCTGTTGTCACCGAGCGAAAACGCGGCATCAAGATCGGCGTCCCCGTCGTAATCAGCAAGGGTGACCCAGACCGGGCCGCTCCCAGCAAACGGGGCGGCCGTCAGCGGTGGCGAGAACACCGCATTACCGTCGTTGAGCAACACCTTGACAAATTCGAGCGTCTTGCCCGCCGTGACGATGTCCAGGAAACTATCGCCGTTCATGTCACCTACGGCAACGCCCTGGGGGAAATCAAAAACGATCTCTTCCGTGGTTGCTGGGAACCCGCCGGACCCGTCATTGAGCATCACGGTTAGCACAAAATCGCCGTTGCCATTGGCCTTCTTATTGCCCACAACCAAATCAGGGCCGTTGATGCCGTCTAGGTCGCCGGTGGCGATGGCGGTCGGCGTGTCTCCGTTGGTATTCCAGACCGTCGCGGGAACCTCGGGGGCGAACGTGCCGTCGCCATTGTTCATGAGGACCGAGACGGTGTCCTTGCCCGTGGCTATGGCCAAGTCCTGATCGCCGTCGCCGTCGAAATCCGCCATGACGATGCCAGCAGCGCCTCCGTCGATCGGGTAGTTCACGGTCGGAGCAAACGTGCCGTCGCCGTTGTTGATCAGGACCGAGGTCGTGCTGGCCATGTTGTTGCCGATGGCGATGTCCAGCCCCGGCAAGCCGTTGAGTTCGCCGACGACAATCGCGCCCGGGTTCATGTCCGCCGTCAACGCTACCTTGGGTCCGAAGTTGGTCACGCCCATCAGATCGCAAAGATCCGGGGCGCCGTTGCTGTTACAATCCTGATCCCATCCGATTTCACATTCGTCCGGGGTCGCGTTGAGATTGCAATCCAAGACACTGGGGGCCCAGAATACGGTTACGGTGTTGGATGGCTGCGCGGCGGATCCGTCGATGAACGAGGCCTGAATCGTGTCGGTGCCGGATCCACCGTCGCCGGGGTGCGTGAAAGTGGCCACGCCGTTGACATCCGTGACACTGGTGCCGAGCAGGCCGGTATTGGGCCCGGAGAGGACGTCAAATGTTACCGTGACGCCCGACATCGGCGCAAACGGCGGCGCGCCCTGTACGACGTCGGCGGTGAGCAGTTGGCCGGCGCATTCGGTGGTACTCGCAAAGTTGGGAGAGAGCGTGATGATTCCGACGGTCCATGTTTGCGTTACGGTGTTTGAAAACCTTGTGGCGCCGGCATCGAAGAACGAGGCTCGGATGTTGTCCATACCAGCCAGGTCGGCGCTGGTATAAGTGATCGATGCTACACCGGCGGCATCTGTTGTGGCCGTCCCCAGGATGCCCGTGTTGGGGCCCGAGATCACTTCAAACGTCACCAACGCTCCGGGGATCGGAGTCGAGGGCGGCGCACCTAGAAGCGCGGTGACGGTCAGAGTGAGGTCATCTCTAACGTTTCCGGTTCCGCCATCGGGCGAGAGCAAGAGTTGCCCGGGCGCCCAGGTTACCGTGGCGGTGTTTGAAAAACGGATGGTGCCCGCATCGTCGAAGCTGGCGCGAACCTGGTCGATTCCGCCGATATTGGCGCCGGTGTAGGTGATCGTGGCTTGGCCGTTGACGTCTGTCAGAGGGGTGTCCGGAAGAATCCCGACATTGGGGCCGGAAAGCACCTCGAACGTGACCATCGTGCCGGGAATGGGGTCAAACGGGGCCGAGCCCTCACGGAAGGTGGCCGTGAGCGTGTGCTGTGTCCCGGTGGGTATGTTGGCCGATAGGGGTGCGAGCGTTCCGGAGTTGGGCAGCAGCAGTTGCGGCGTGCCGGCCAGCGAGAAGGTCTGCGGACCTTGGGGCACGTTGAACCCGAACACTTCCACGCGGTAGGCGCCGGGCACCGGGGCGTCGATCACGACTTGCTCAATGTTGTTGAGGTGATCCGCTTGCGTCTGCACGGCCGGTAGTGCCGGATTGGCCGGGTCCAGCGTCCATGGGAAGAACTCGACGTTGGCCGAATCAAAAACGCGCAAGTCCAAGTCGTTGACCAGTGCCGGGCTGACGAGGGGCGTTCCGGCGACATCGTCCCAGGCTAAGGTCACTTTCAACTGTGGATCGCCGGGGTTGACAACCGACAGAATCGAAAACGTTTCACCTTGGCTGACCTGATTTTGCACGAATGAACCCGAGCGCATGAAGTCGATCGTGGGCACAATGCGTACGGAACCGTACCCGCTCTGATAGTCCGGACCGACATTGCCGATGTCCACCGCGTTGTGGGCAAGCAAAACCTTGAGCGTGGCATTGTTGAAATCAGGGATCGTAGGGAAAACCGCCCGGAAATCCTGCAGCAAGAGTGCCGCCAGACCGGTTACCGTCGGCGTCGCCATGGACGTGCCGCACTTAACGCTGTAGAAGAAAACGTCTCCGGTAAACGTGTTGCAGGAGGTTACGCCGTCGGGCGGGAACCCGACTTCACATCCCGGTCCCACGATGTCGGGCTTGAGGCGTCCGTCGTCACAAGGCCCCCAACTGCTGAAGAACGTCATGGAGTCGTCGTCCGAATTGACGGCCCCGACGGTGATGTGGTTCTTCGCGCAGGAGGGTGGGGCGGTGGAATGGTATCCGGCCTGATGTTCCAGTGGGCAGAATCCACAGGCACGCTCGTTGCCGTTGGCCCATAGGACTCTAAACGGCGCGCCCAGACTGCCGCCGACGATGTTGTCAATCAGCGCCGCCGTCACGCCGTAGTCGCCCGTGATGTTGCAGGGAAACCCGTTGCTGCAGGTGTTGGTGCCGATGGAGTTGTTGGCCAGGTCGGCGCCGTGCAGCGTGATGGCCTGCGTGTAGTCCGCTTCGATGTCGCCGGGGTTCGAGTACAGGAAGATGCCGCCCGGGGCCCATTGGAATCCGTAGGAAACGAGATCCACGCCGGGCGCCATCCCGCGGTGTACCAGGTTGAGGCTTTGAGAACCACTGCCGCCCACCGTGCAGGCCACATGGGCGGCGTGGTCCGACCAAGTCGATGAATCGCCGATCGTCATACGGCCGGCCACGTCGGGGTGGGTCGCGCCCGATACGTTGGTTGCCTTGCCCGCGTCATAGACCAGAACCGTGACCCCCGATCCATCGAGATTGTAAGGCGATGCCTGTGCGGTATTAGCGCCGGTGAGCGCGCGATTCTCCGCGTTGAGTCCTTCCATCGGCGGCAGCGCCGGCTCGATGTACTCCACGACATCTTCCGCCGCCAAGGCCGCGACTTGAGATAGGGCTATCTCAATGACCAGTCCGTTTACCGACTTGATCTGATCCTGAACCACTGCGCCATACGCCTCGACCACGCGGACGCCCTCGGGCCGCAACGCCACGTCCGGATGAAACAGCACGTAGGTGCCGATGATGGGTGATCCTCGCTTGTCCTGACCAACAGTGCCCCATACGGGCGCCGGGCCTTGGACAAACAGTGGATGCATCTTCCACGGCGCTTCCACAGCCGACACGCCTGCCAGAGACTTCACCTCGGCCAGCTTCGACGCCGACACGCCGTCGGAAGAAACCACAGCGAAGAACGCATTGTCGCCAAGGTAATCGAGCAACGTGACCCCCGCCCCGGCGAGTTGCTCGCGCTGGCCCGTGCCTAGCGGCTTGGCGAGCTGTACGACGATGTGTCGCGTGCCGCGATTGGGCACCAGTTCGGTAATCGCAGCAGCGGCCTGGGGCGATTCAAGTGCCGCAGCCTTGATGGCCCCGGATCGCCAGCGAATCTCCAACAGAGGATCTGCCGCAAGGACTGACCCCGCCAGCACCGAAAACATCAGCAGTGCCAATCGAACGCGAATGAACAAAGAGTGCCTCCTCTGCCTACGCTATCCCCGCGCACCACAATACTCTTATTGTGGACTCGCGCAGCTCAATAGTCTAGCTTGCGGCGTCGCAGTCCGAGGAACCGCATACGCCGCTGGTTGTGGAACCCGAGCCCGCAATGCTTTCGCAAACAATCCGCGTTCGAGTCATTCGAGGCATGTTTCAGACGGTTTTGGAAGCACCAAGCATCGTGCCCTTCCTTGGCAACCGCCATCGATCCATCGTGGGTCTGTCCGGAACCCCGGTTCCTAGTGCGCAACCAGCGTCGGGGACGCCAATTCCCCGATCAGGGCTTAGACCAAGAGCCCTTTGCTGCGGCCAAGTCGGCCAGTTGCCTTTGATTCGGCGATTACGACCTTATGAAAACGGCACTTAAGCCGCTGGCCGCGTGGAATCGCCGTATTCGTCGCCATCATACTCTGAGGCGCAAGAGCCGAGAAGTCCGTTTCTCCTGGTAATTCAAATCCCCTCTTTGGGATCATTTTGCTCGCTTTGATCCGCGTTTCGTTGCTTGAGCTCGTGGCCTAGCCTTCGGCCAGGAATGCCGCAAGCGCCGCGAAATCCTCCTCCGTGAGCTCGGGAAACTTCACTTCCGGTACGCGACTAGGCCGGCCGCCCGCAATGGCGAGATGCTGTACGTCGCCTTGGGCGAAGCCTTGCAGCACACCTTCATCGGCGCCGCGAACGCTCGGCGCTCTGGGTGTTCCCGACCCGTCGTCGCCATGGCACTGAGCGCATGATGCGTCGGGCTGCGATTCATCAGCGATCGGCTGCGTGTCGCGAAAAAGGGTCGAGCCGGCCGTGACGGTGTCGGAGGCGTCCAACACGCCCGAGGCACCGGGTACGTCGGCTTGGCCGGCTTGTTGATCCGCCGGTGCTTGGCCACCCGGGTTTTGCATGCCGGGCTCACACGCCACCGCCAACAGCAGCAGCACGCAGGCACCAACCGCACCAGCGCTGCCGATTTTCAAAGCGTTTCTCACTTGCCAGTCCACGGGGTTCGTCCTTTCGTCCCTCAAAACCCCCGTTGATGGGGGTTTAAGAAGTCAATTCACCAAATCAAAGCCGCCTTGGCAATCATGTGGCCGCCGCAGGCTACCAAGCCAATGCCGTACCGATTGAGGCAGTGGCTCAAGCAGTGGCGGCACGTCGGCGGGGCGATGCGGGCGGCCTGATCGTGCTGACCCCGGCCAAGGCAGCGTATCCGCCTCGCATCACTCCACCGTCTGGTTCATCCGATTGCCGCGTCGGCAACCGTGTCCAATGCATTGGGTCTCGCGGCGCACGCCGGAGTACAACCGACGCCCATGCGCTCAATGCCTCGCTATCGCTTTCTACTGCCGCGGCGACGCAGTGACTTCACAGGAGCCACCGGGCCATCGTCCGCGGGCACATTGCCGGCAGCGAAGGCTTCAACATCCAGCATATCCACCCAACCATCATCATTCAGGTCGGCTCCGGTAAGCTCACCGAGCCCCATGAATTCAAGCTCCCAAACGGCGATCTGCATCACAGGTCCGTCGCCCGCCGAGCCCGCCGTGATCACGCAGCAGTCGGCCGCGTCGAACTCACCGAAGTTGAACTGCAAGATCGAGAAATCGGCACTACCGACGACTCCATCTCCGTTCAAGTCCGCGTTCCAGTCCGCAGAGGTCACGGGCGCCGAGGGCAACCCGAGGCAGGCGGTGTTGGCGGGAACCTGGGCATTGAACTGGGCGTTCATGATGGCGAAATCGATGATGTCCTTGAAACCGTCATCGTTCATGTCGCCGCCGCGAAGCGCGGTTCCGAGTGTGGCGGTATCGAAGCTGGCCGTGTAGATCACGCCGATATCGGTGATGGTCTCCGTACTGAGCAACGTATGCAGCCGGTCCCGCGCGGTGATACAGGTATACACGCCGGCGGGAACACTCACCGAGACGCCCGTCGCCCTTGATGGAGGGACGCCTAGGACTGCGGTCGTAAACAACATCTGGGCCTCGACGGTTTCTACCGGTTGGCCCGGATTGCTGCAGTTCGACAGTTCAAACGTAATGCAGCGTAGCATGTCCCCATCCGCTCCGGCGAGTTCGACATCGACGACCATGATGTTGGTCGGTGTGACCTCGACATTGAAGACACAGGGCTCGCCAGCAGCCGAACCGTTGCCGCAGGCATCCGTGGCCGTGCAGGTTACGCGGTTCTTGCCGATGGCGAACGTGTCACCATTGACGCCTATCGGGATCGCCGCGCCCAGTACGTCACAAGTCTCGGCGCCTGGGCAATCCGCAGCGGTGTAGCACGCCGTTCCCGCGATGCTGCACTGGAAGGCTTCCTTGACACAACTGACGGCCCTCGTGCCGTCACAGGTGTCGACAGCGATCGGCTGCGCCCACGCGACGACGGCCGTGGCGTCGCCCGCGTCGGCATGCACGCTGATGTCAGCCGGGCAGGTGATTCCGAAATCCGGTGCGATTCCATCAATGCGGACCGGAACCATGTTGTCGGTGATCAACCCGCCGATACTCGCCCCGGCCGTGTCCACGACGTTGTTGGGCGGCGTGTGGGTGCGGAAGTTCACGGTGGCGTCCGGATCACAGGCTGCGATCGCCTTGAAGGTGACGGTGGCCATGACGGTGCCGTCTATCGAGCCGCCCGCATTCCCAAGATTGATGCTGACGATGTAGTCGAGCGTTCCGGCGACCGGGTCATGGCTGAACAAGAGCGGGAACGGGAACAGCGGACCGGGGGCGATGGACTGGTATTCCAGCTTGGTCTGGTCGTAATCCAGATAGAACTGCCCTCCGACGATCTTGTTGCACCGCACGTGGCATGCCGCGTCATTCGCACAGGCTTGCCCGGCGTTCACGCCACTGTTGCAGGTGCCAGCGACGCACGTTCCGCTCGAGGCGGGACAGTCGTTATCGGTTCCGCAGACTCCCCCATCGTTGGTTCCACCGATGCATTTGTTGATGGTCGCCTCGCCGGCCATCCCATTCATGACGACGTTGACCACGACTTGATTTGTGTTGGCATCCAGCGCTCCAGAGTCACAGGTGCCTCCGGGGCAGTCTGCGTCTGTGGTACACGGGCTGCCCGCGTTCGAACCGAGCGTACAGGTCAAGGCCGGATCATAGCAGGTCGTAGGGCCGGCCACGGCTTCGAGATTCAGCGTCGGACAGGCTCCGTTTGAAGGATACTCGCAGATGCCGGCGTTGCAGGCCGCACTTTGGCACGTCGGGTTCGGGTTTAAGGCGCAGATGCCGCCTCCTGTGCAGGGTGTGTTGTCAACGCATACTGCGCCGGCATTGGTTCCACCGCTACAGAATCCGTCGCAATCCGCAGCGACCGAGCAGGTCGCGCAATTCGCGATGGTGGTTCCCGCACAGGTGCCCGCCGTACATTGGTCGTTCTCTGTGCAAATTGCGGTATCATCGCAGGCGGTTCCGTTGCTCACCGGCTGCGTACTGCACGCGAGGTCACACGTGCTCGCCGGACAGCCGGCATCGGAAACACAACCGAGCCCCCCGTTGGTGCCGCCGCTGCAGACGCCGACCGTGCAGACGCCGCCGCCGCATCCGGCATCGTTGACACAGCTCGTCACGGTGCCCGCACACAAGCCGCCGAGCGTCGGGTTGCAC
>CAZYXP010000025.1:0-28376 GCA_964651325.1 uncultured Phycisphaeraceae bacterium | reverse complement strand
GATTACGTCCGGCAATACAAGCCAACCGCCAACGATGATGCGAGCGTGATGCGGAGAATTGCCGGTAAGTAAACTCAACTTCGCCCTTAGCTCCTTGCTCATGAGCTGTTTCCGAACTGAACGAAACACCTCAATCGAACACGATAAGTTAGACGTACGACGCAGATTACCACAATGGGCAACCCGCAGTCAATGCCATATTGCCGCTTTAAGGCAATCCGCCGACCGGCGAACAGACCAAAAAGCAGACGGGACTCCCTGTCCTCCTCCTCCGAACTTCGTTGCGGCGCCTTCTGTACCGGATGTCCCGTGGCCAACTTCCCCCTGGAAGCCCAGATTCCTGGAAGCCCAGGTCCTGGAAGCCCGGCACAACACGGAGCAAACCAATGAGGAAGGACAGCCGCCGCTCCTCGCAATGCACCTGAGAACAAGCTTCCGCAGCTACCGAACCCGCACGAACCGTCAGAAGCCACCGAAGACAGCCCGTGGCCGCCCCAAAACCACGGTGTCTCGATCGCGAACGTTACACGATCAAAACACTGAAGACTCTTCGATTAGGCCGATATTAGCGACCCGCCGTTTTGGTGTCAAGAGTTTTCCCGCGACTTCTGCAACCGAAAATCCGCATTTTCCCCAGATTCCGATCCTGATCCCCTTTATCTAGGGAATACGGTTGCGTGAGCTCCGGCCGAAACCCGCGTATTCCTCTCGCAATCGTACGCAAGGCGCCACGCCCACACGGGCCATTCTCTGCGAATGGAAGCGGGGAATCTCGCCGCACTTCGCGAATTGAGACACTATTGGCCGGAGCGCATGATCGGACGCACGCAATCTTGCCATCGAATACGACTCGCTTTCGGGCGAACGGACACACCGGCGATGGGCCGCGTGTGCCGGACGCAGCCTGGTCATGTCGTCACCTTGAGGGGATGAAAAGCTGAGCTTTAAATTCACCCGGGTTTATTGGCACAGCGTCGCAGTTTCCGGCCCATAGGGCGTGGCGGTGCATTTTTTTCAGGGGCATGAGCCGTGGATTGCCCCGTATGGCACCTGGAAACTGATTTTTTTACAATTTTCGGATTTTCGGACACAGTTTTCGACCGTCCGGGCATATACTGGGATGGTTTCTGTCGATCGATGGGGGTTTTTGAAAACACTGGGCACGCGCGACAAGATGAAACGTCGTGGCGTGAATTCGAGGGGCGGGATTACGACTCTCTTGATCTATATGTCTTGAGGAAACAGGGGCGCGGCTCCGGGAGTGCGGTAGATGTTTAGCAGGTTGATAAAGGCTGGTGGGGTTTTTGCGGTTTTGATCGGCGCCCTTGTGGGGTTGATGGGTGGCCGAATTCCGTCGGCGATGCTCTCGCAGGCACGGATGCTCTCGCAGGCAGGGGTGCTTTCGCAGGCAGGGGTCTCGCAACCAGCGAATCCGGGGAATTCGGAAGGGTTCGCGTCTTTGACCTTCCCCGGTGAGATCGAGAGCCTGATCCCCGGGCTGAGTACGGTGGCCCCGACGAATCCGAATGATCCCGCGGCTTGGCTGGATGTGAGCCAGGCATTTGGCATCGAGGGCGAATTGTTGCCTTGTGGTTGCTTTGCACCTGGCACGCAATTGGATGTCACCAAAGATATATACGCCCAGCTATTGGACGACGCTTCGGGGCCGGGTCCTGTCTCTTACAACACGCTGTGCCGCTGGTCCGGTGGACTTGGCACCCCGCGGGCGCTGACGTGGAGCCTGGCGCCCGACGGCCTTTTCATACCCGGCCAAGGATTTCCGTCCGGGGCCAACCAGTTGTTTTCCCGCATGGATGCCCTGTTCGGCGGGAATCGCGCGTTGTGGATCAGCAAGTTTCAAATGGTTTTCGACCGCTGGGAAGAGTTGGGCGGCACAAGCTACACCCGAATAACCGTTCCGGGCGAGGACTGGGATGATGGCTCTGCGTGGGGTTCGGTAGGCAGCACCTTCCGCGGCGAATTGAGAATCAGCATGATATCCCTGGACGGCACCAATGGCGTGCTTGCCTTCAACCCCTTCCCGTGCAGCAGCTTTGCCGGTGACATGGTGTTGGATCGTTGGGAAAATTGGGCGCAAACTTTCGGCAACTTCCGGTTCCTGCGCAACATCGCCATGCACGAGCACGGACACGGCATGGGCCTGCTGCACGTGTGTCCGGTCAACGGAACCAAACTCATGGAGCCGTTCATCGATTTGAGTTTCGACGGACCGCAACAGGACGATGTTCGCGGGCAGCACGCGCTTTACGGCGATGCCTTTGAGGCCGACAACAACTCCCTGCTTGCCAACGACTTGGGGGCGCTTACGACCGGGTCGTCGATCGTCTTCGGCGAAGAACCTTCGCCCGCCATTCCCAATGCCACCCGGCTCAGCATTCACGCCAACTCAACGTTCGACTGGTTTAAGTTTACGATTGCCGCCGGGCAGCACATTTCCGCCACCGCGCGACCCATCGGTTCGTTCTACGATTCGAGCGAGCAAAATGGTGGCGGTGCGGGCAACTGCAGCAGCAATCATTTTGTCAATGCGCTATCCATCGCCAACCTGGACGTCCAGATCATTGACTCCGATGGCTCGACGGTGCTCGTTACCGCTTCCGCCCAGCCGGTTGGTCAGCCTGAATTGGCCGAGGCGGATTTGCTCGTCGCCGGTGAGTATTTCATCAAGGTTCTTGAGTCCAACAGTCCCACAGAGGTCCAGCTCTACCGGTTGGAGGTTTCAGCGAGCGAGTTGGATGCGTGTATCGGTGTCAATTGCGACGACGGCCTTTTTTGCAACGGCGCGGAAACTTGCAACGGCGGTGTCTGCTTTGACGGTACGCCGCCGTGCGTACCGCCCGGCGAGGTTTGCAACGAAGCCGGCGACATATGCACCAACGCCCCCGGCGCGTGCTGCCTCGGCGACGGATCGTGCGACCTTTTTTCCTCGGCGGCGGCCTGTAACTCCCAGGCGGGATTCTACTACGGCGACGGGTCGGATTGCCAAGGGCCGTTGGATCCCCCTTGCGTCGCGGCCGCGGCGAGCATGTCGTGCGAACTCGGTAGCCCGATCGGATTCGCTGGAAGCAGCGTTCCCATGGCGGTTTTTGCCGACACGGCAGCCGGCGTTCAAGCCTACCAGTTCACCGTCACAAGCAGCACGATTGTCGGCACGGGCACGCTGAGTATCGGCTGCACGCAGTGCGCGGGTGGAAACAACGAGCCCGATTGCGGCGTTCGCATTGACGACACTCGGAACGACTTCATTTTTGCCGGACAGGGAAACGCGATTACGGCGGTGAATTGCGGCATTGGGGCGGGCGGATCGGTGCTGCTTGCCGGTTCGGTCGATGTGACCCAGCCACCGAGCTATCTCGGCGACGTCACGCTCGATATCTCCGCTGATGCCACACCGGGAACCCAGTTCGAGGTCACGCTTTCCCCCCTCGTGATTGAATCGTTCCTGCAATCCACATCGGGCTCGTTGATCCCGTTCCAGATTACCAGTTGCGTGATCACGGTGGCCGATCCGGGAGATTGCCTGCCACCAGACGCGATCGCAGAGGGCAGCAAAACGATTCTAATCACGCCCGCCGGCGCGGCATCGCAGGCGCTGCTGGTAAACGGCGACATAGGCGACCCGGACGTTTCGTGCGTTTCTCAATTCGTTCAGGCGGACCATACGCTCGGGCCCGACCCGGTGTTTCAGACACCGGCCGAGTGGGGCGTCGTGGGCGCCCACGGTAGTGCCATCATCCCGAGCGCCGCGTACAACGTCCAGGCGTTCTGCACTCCGGATTTTTCGGCTCCAGTCAGCGTCACAACCGACAGCTTCGGGGACGTCAACTCGAATGGCGTATCCAACCTGGAAGACGTCTTGTTGATCATCCTTGCGTTCCAGGGTGACTTTACCAACGTCTCGCTGGAAGAAGCGGACATCAATCCATGCACGCCGAACCGATCGGCGAACGTCGCGGACGCCCAGTGGGCCGTGCTTGCTTTCCAAGGCGCGCCCTATTCGAATTTCTGTGCCCTGCCGTGCCCGTAGCAGAATTCGGCTGATTCATCTGAGCTTCGGCGGGCAGGATTGACCCTTGGCGGTCGGTCTTGCCCGCTCTTTTTTTGGGAAGATCTCGTTTGCCGCTACGCCGGTCAAGTGGCCTTGGGCTCGCCCCGAGTTTCGAGCTACCAAGGCTTCCGGTCTGGTCCGATGCTCCTTTTCTGATATAGTGGCCATGGGGATCAGCGATGGCGGGCTATCCAGGGTGTAGAAAGAACGCCCAAGCACAAGTCATTTTCGCGTCGGCTCGTACCTGGGGTTGGAGCAGCGACGCGAATGCAACACCCTCGCCCCTCGACGTTTGATCCGTCCGCAAGAGACACGTTTCTAAGGAGGCTGAGAGATGATCCATCGAAATCTGCGCCATGCCGCAACCATCTTTATTGGGGCGCTGCTCACCAGCAGCGCCCAAGGCGCCAACTATTTCCTCAAACCTATCAGTGCCACGGGCCCCCATTCGATCAACGGCAACCAGATCGTTTTGGAGGGGGGCGGGCAAGTCGTCACGTTTGAAATCCGCTTGGATGACTGGACCCAAGTACCTGACGTCGGTTCATGTGGCAACGGAACCGTGTGCAGCGTCATCGCGCAGGATTGCCCGGCGGGTCCATGCGTCCAACACGTGGGCCTGATCAACACCTACCAGGCCACGATTGACGGGGATGGTTTTGAAGGCATTCTTTCCCCCGTCCTGCTCGGTCCAACAGAACTCATCGACACGAACAACCCTGAATTCGTCTTCTTCGGGCTTGGTGCCGCGTTAGCGGCGGTCAACACCAGCACCGATAGCTATGCCTACGGCGGGGTACTGCTCAACGGCGCGGCATCGCCGCCGTATGGAGGCGTGGACAAGTACGGCGGGCGGCTGGATGTTAATGTGCCGATCGACGCGACGGGGACGTTTACCATCGGATTTCGACTGACCCCGCTCGACACCTTCATGGGCGACCCAAACGGTACGCCGATTCTCCCCATCACCACCACAGCGGCGCTCTTGAGCATAGCATGCCAGAGCGGCGCCGACTGTGACGACGCAAACGCATGCACCACCGACGTGTGCAACGCAGACAACACCTGCAGCAACGACGACAATTTCGACGCGGCGGTGTTCTGCTGCAATCCGGTCAATGGATCGCTGGCGACCATAGACGATGGAAACGACTGCACCGATGACGTTTGCAATCCGTCCGGGGCGGTGGACCACCCCTTGCTACCGGTCGGAAGTGCGTGCGGCGACCCGGGCAATACGGAATGCGACGATCCCGACACGTGCAACAGCGCCGGTTTGTGCCTGGAAAATCTCGCGCCGATCGGCTTTGCTTGCGGCGATCCCGCCGATTCTCAGTGCAACGGGGCCGACACGTGTAATGGGGTCGGCCAGTGCCAGACCAACATCGCGGCGTCCGGATCACCCTGCGGCGACCCTGCCAACACCGGCTGCACCGATCCCGATACGTGCGACGGAATCGGCGGCTGCCTCGCCAACGATGCGCCCAACGGCCTGAGCTGTGACGATGGCGCGTTTTGCAACGTGGGCGAACTCTGCATCGACGGTGTTTGCGCCGGCGGCTTGCCCGAGTCCTGCGACGATGGCTTGACCTGCACGATCGACAGTTGCGACGAGGCGGGCGACGTCTGCAACAATGATCTTACCGCCGGCAACTGTCTGATCGCGGGCGTCTGCGTGACCGACGGCGAATTCAATCCCGAAAACGATTGTGAGGCATGCAACGTTGCGGTCACGACGACAGACTGGACGCTCCGCCCCGAAGGCAGCGTGTGCGATGACGGCAACGCCTGCACGGGCACGGGGGCGCCGGGTGTCGGAGACGATACCTGTGACGCGATCGGCGTTTGCTCGGGACAGGTGGATCCCAACTGCAACGACGCGTGCATCGATGCCGTGGAGGTCTTCGCGGGCATCAACACGGGCAACAACACGACCGCCAGCCCGATAGACGACGCCGAGGCCTCGTGCCAGCCCAATGCGAACAACGACGTCTGGTTCGTGTACCACGCCACCTGCGACGGCCAATTATTGCTGACCACGACAGGAACGGTGCTGGTCCCTGAAAACGATCCTGTCCTGAATGTGTACAACGCCTGCGGCGGATTTGAAATCGCCTGCAACGACGACGGTGGGCCGGGGCTGCAGGCGGCGGTGACGTTTTCCACAACCGCCCTGACGCCGTATTTCATTCGCATCGCGGGCTTCCAGCAAAACGTAGGCGACATCGTGCTCAATGTGATTCCCCTCGGCGATTGCGTCATCGACGGAATCTGTCACGAAAACGGGACCGTCAACCCGGCCAATGAGTGCGAAGTGTGCGTGGCCGAGGTCTCGAATTCCAGTTGGACGCCGCGGACCAAAGGGACGGTATGCGGCAATCCGGCGGGCACCGAGTGCGACAGCCCCGATGCCTGCAACGGCAATGGCATCTGCGAGACCAACTTCAAGCCGGACGGAGTCGCATGCTCCGACGACGGCAATGCGTGCCGCTTCGACGTATGCCAGCAGGGCGCCTGCACCCATCCCCCGGTCCCACCCGGCGCGGCCTGCGGCGATCCGGCGGACTCCGTTTGCGATCATCCTGACACCTGCGACGGCGTCGGCGAGTGTGTGGAAAACTTTGAACTTCTCGGGGTGGCCTGCGGGGATCAATCCTCCGATCAGTGTGACAATCCCAACATATGCGACGGCTCCGGCTTGTGCGATGACAATCTCGCGCCGCTCGGCACGCCATGTGACGATGCGGAAGTATGCACCGGGACTGATGTTTGCGATCAAGGCACCTGTGCGGGCGTGGGCATCGCGCAGGCTCCATTGGTCGAAGGCTTGGCCTCGCGGCACCTGGCCGTGACCCCCCTTCCGGCCGGTTCGCCCGGACCGGTCGCCTTGCGGCTGACGTCCCCTGATTTCCCGTGTCTCCTGAAATACATCGCTCTGGATGGTTCAACAACGACTACGCCCGTTTTCCAGCTCATCGATGATTGGGGCACGATCACGGTTGCCGACGACGTCATTGTGCCTGGGACGGTCTATGCGGTTCAGGCGGAGTGTGGGGGCTTCAATTCCGGAATTGGCGTCGGATCAACGGCCCTGTGGGGCGATCTTGACGGAGATGGCACGGTCACGCTGGCGGATGTGCAACGCACAGTGTTTGGATTCCAGGGCGATTTCTCGCAGAACACGGCAGAGGAATTGGACATCTGGGGCTGCATTCCGGATGGCGTCATCAACTTCGACGACATCTTGCACACGGTCCTGGCGTTCCAAGGAGTCACGTACGCAGATTCTGGATGCCCGCTGCCCTGCCCGTAGGGGCGTGTTGCCCGTAGGGACGTTGTTCTGGGGAGTACGCTGGTCTCCACGACAACCGCGTAATCGCGTTGCGCGCCGGGTGGGTTTAGCGCCCGGCGCCGAGCGCCTTGAAGGATGGGGCGCGGCCCTGTCAGTTTCGCGCCGTGTCAGTATCCCGCGGCCTGTCCGTCCTTGCGGGACTCGGAAGCGCCGATATAGACGTCCAATCGTGCGTCGTACATGATGGCTTGGTACCCGCCGTATCCCCCGTGCATCGGCTTGATACGATGCCCCTTGGCTTCTAAACCTTTGCGGGCCGCATCACCCACGCCCGACTCCAAATGCAGCGAGCCGCCGTCGGTCATGCGCTGCCCCGTGGGTGTGGACGACCCCGCGTGGCGGAATCGCGCCGCGTCCCCCGCCTCTTGCAGGTTCATGCCAAAATCAATCAGATTGCAGGCGATCTGGACATGGCCTTGCGGCTGCATGTCACCGCCCATAACGCCGAAGGCGATCCACGGCTTGCCGTCCTTTGTGATGAATGCGGGAATGATCGTGTGGAAAGGTCGCTTGCCCGGCTCAAAGGCGTTGGCATGTTTGGGATTCAACGAGAATAGCTCGCCTCGATCCTGGAAAACGAACCCCAATCCATCGGGCACGAGCCCTGATCCTAGCCCGCGATAGTTGCTTTGAATCAGCGATACCATGTTCCGATCGGCATCGGCCGTCGTGAGATAGACGGTGTCGCCATGCCGCAACGCGGCGTCGCCGGCGACGTACGTCCGGGCGGCTTGGTCAGCATCTAGGAGGGAGCGCCGCTTCGTCGCGTAAGACTTGGAAATCAATGCCGCGACCGGGACATCGACGAAGTCCATATCCGCGTAGAATCGAGCGCGATCCTCGAAGGCGAGCTTCTTGGCTTCGACGAGATGGTGCAAATAAGGTGCCGAATTGTGGCCCATGGCGGCGAGATCGTAGGGCTCCAAGATGTTGAGCATCTGCAACACCGCAATGCCCTGGCCGTTGGGCGGCAACTCCCATATGTCGTACCCACGATAGTTTGCGGACACCGGGTCTACCCACGTTGAGGTGTGGGCCTCGAAGTCCACCATGCGCAAAAAGCATCCGCTTCGCTTACAATACTCCGCCATCCGTTTGGCGAGCGCGCCTTTGTAGAACGTATCGCGGCCGTCCCGCGCGAGCGCCGCGTACGTGCTCGCCAAATCGGGATTGCGAAATAGCTCCCCCTTCCTTGGAGCTTTACCGTTAGGGAGAAACGTCGCTGCGAAATTCTTGTATTTGCCAAGCCTCGCCCCGCCGTGTTTCCAGTAGTATGCAATCAGTTCCGAGACGGGAAACCCTTGGCTGGCATAACGAATCGCCGGCGCCAGCACTTGATCCATCGGCAGTCGACCAAATTTCTTGTGGAGCTCGAACCAGCCATCCACGCAGCCGGGCACGGTAATGGGCAGCGGACCGTACGGCGGGATGGATTCGAGCCCGAGCTTCTCAAAATGCTCCAGGGACAGACCACGCGGCGAGCGACCGCTCGCGTTGAGTCCGTACAGCTTCTTCGTCTTGGAGTCCCAGACGATCGCGAAGAGATCGCCGCCGATGCCCGAACCCGTCGGCTCCATGAGTCCAAGGGCGGCATTGGCCGCGATGGCCGCATCGACGGCCGATCCGCCGGCCTTGAGGATGTCCAACGCGATCTGCGTGACAAGCGGCTGACTCGTCGCGGCCATGCCGTGTTGGGCGATGACTTCCGAACGCGTCGCGAAAGGGGCCCCGGTCAGTCGATCTCCGCCCAGACAACGAAGTGGACAGACCAGAGCAAGCAGGATCGCCGTCACAAGACAGCTAGCAGACAAAGCACTCATAGGGCGTCCTCACTAATGGGCGTGATGGGTGATCGCAATTCAAGGCGTAGGATACGGCTTGGAGCGAAAGCGCCAAGAGCTGATGCCAGCGACAAACGTCAGGACATTGCGACCCATCCGGCCGGATCGGTGGTCCGACTCAGATAGGACGGATGCTTCCCGAGCAAGAACGTTGGTGCAACCCGCCCCGCCGCAGGCATGCCGCCATCTCTGCCCCCGCTACCGGGATCGGTGTTTCTTCCGGTGGGTGCGCTGATAATCGACAATGACCGCGACCAATTGCGCCAATGTCTTACGGCCAGACTCGGTCGCTTCCAGGCCGACAAATTGGAAGCCCAGCGAGGCCCGTTCGGCTTCAACCGATTCGCGATGACGCAGATGGGCATCGATCACTATGGTTGGGCCGGTTTCGAAAGGTGAGAAGCTACATCGGTAGGTGCGATCCAGTTCGATCGAGTCGATGTCGCGCGTCTTGACGCGCATGCCGCCGGCCGAAACGTTTTCGAGTTGTCCGTAATGCATGTCTTCACGGCCACTGGGCTCACTCGCGACACGCTGCGGCCAAAAGCGAACCGTGACCACATGTCCCTCGGGCGGATTGATCCGTTCATAGACGCGACGCTGTAGTTGGGCCAGCTCGGTGGGCCAATCCAACGTCAGCACCACGCCGCCGGATTCGTTGACCAGCGAGCGAATCTGCGTCGAGAACATACACTTCTGCCGTCCCAAGCGAAACGTGACGCCGACGTCACGGTTAAGCCCGTCGCCCCGTTCCCATCGGTTGTCACGTTCAGATTGGACGCGAACCCTCACCGATCGGCTTTCGCGATCACCGCCCACAAACACGGCCTTGTGGGTGCGCCATCCGTCGGGAAGATCAAGCGTAACCACCGCTCGAAATCGTCGATCAATGGCCTGGACCAATGCATCTAGGTCTCGCATGGGCAACGGGGTATGGAGTGCGTTCATCGGGGCTTCCTATTCTTGCTTCGGCAACTCGAGCCATTGCGCGAGACGATCGCCGAGCTCGGATGATTGTTCGTCTTGCGTGAACTCGATTCCAACCACCCAAGAGCGTTGGTCCCCCCCTTGGGTGACACTAACGATGCGGGCGGGCAACGACAACGGATCGTTGGTGGCCCCGCCTTCAAGGGTCGCCTGGAGGTCTACCCCCACGGCAAGTGCTTTCGGCGGAGCGGCCGGGAGCAGAAACGCCAGACCGGTTGCACTCAGATTCATAAGCGACCCACGCACCACGCGCGATGACGGCGAGTCGAGCGGCTTAACGGCCACAATGCTCCGGTCTCTAAGACGGAGCCTCGGGGCGCCCCGACGATCCACGGCCTCGAGCGCCGCAGGATAGCCGAACACGGCGCCGGCACGCTCGGCGTTTGGATTGGTGCCAACAAGGGCTGCCTGAAAGGCGAATCCTTGCGTGGCGATGCGAAACCAAAAATCGAATGTGTCACCCGTCGATACGGATTCCAGCGCGGCATCCAGCCCAACAACGAGCGTTGCGCCGTCGGTACCCATGCCCGCAAACCTTCCGGCGAGTTGGGCTTTCGGCGTCGAGTCGGTCGGGCAGAAGGCGAAACCAACGCCCTTGCTGCACGCCATTTCCAGAATTCGGCGCGCCGCCGCTGGATCCACTACCCGGGGCGATACCGGGTTCTTGGCAGTTGTTGTCATAGATTAGTGCGTCCTTTGCAGCAACTTGCGTTCAAACTCCGTGACGATCCGGGTCAGCATGCCTTGAATCTTGGGCAAATCCGCGCCGACCCACGGCCGGAAAGCAAACCCCACCAGAAACGATTCGCTGGAGGAAACGCGCTTTGTATGGCGGACTTCGAGCAACATGGGTAGTTCCTGCGGCGCCCCCTCTAGTTTGAGCGTACCGAAAAAGCGGGCGCCTATCTTGGCTTGCTTGAGTATAGATGTATCGAACAACAACATGGCGCCGGCGGTGGAGATGTTGATGATACGACCGGGACCGATGCGACCGTCCACGCGACAGCAATCTTCCCGCCCCCGGACCGGTCTTGCGAGGACGACATCGTCGAGGTTCAGGCCCGACGCGCCAACCCGAAAATGCTTTCGCCGCTGAATCGCATCGACCGTACCGGGGGCTCTTAGCTCCAATCCGCGAAGGGTCTGGCTGGCGTTCAGCCGAACGGGCGCATGGCTCCGTTGAATGACCGTCTTGAACGCGTACCGGTTGGCGCCAAGCATGAAAAACGCGCTGATCGTCCGCTGCTCGGGAAGCTTGTCGCTTCCCGGCGTGTACAGCGGCCGGTCGGTAAGAACAGATTGCTCGGCCATCTGCAGCAATCGTGCCCGACCTACGGTAAGCGTTCGTGTTTTCGGATCTTCGTAGTGTAGTTCCACAGGTGAGTTGCGCGCGCAGGCCTCGCGCAGTATCTCATCCGTCGACGTGCTGTGTTCCTGTACGCCCGGCAAACGACTATCGTCCTCGCTACGATCTCGAAAACACCTTGCTCTATCGTATTCTTTCGGACTTGTCGGCGCGGCCTCTTAGCACGGCGTGGAGCAATTCGGTTCCGCCGATAATCCAGCCTTTGATGCACGCTTCTGTGAGCTGGGTTACCGGACCATCGTCGTTTCGGCGGGCGTTGCGCCGTCGCCCAAATCGATCGATTCACTCGCGGCCTCGAGTTGATCATGCCACTCTTGGATTCGTTCCGGTTTGTAGGAACCCGTCAGCGTCACCAGCAAACCAGGTAGAGCGCATGTTAGGACTAGCAATCGAATCAAGAAGGCGACGCAGATGATCTGCGATGCGCTGCCGAATGGTGCGAAGAAATAGCGGTACGCCAATTCGACCGTCCCCAGCCCCTGAGGCGGACCAGGCAACGCCTGAATAATCGACCCCACGTAGAAACAGGAGTAATACTCCAGGATGTTTTCAAGGTTGGCGAACAGGCCCACCGATTTGGCCACCAGGAAGTAGGCAGCCAAAGCGAGGGCTTGCAGCATGATCGTGATCGTGACGGACAAGACGACTGTTGCCTTGCTGCTCGCCACCGCGCGCGCCGTTTCATCGATGCGCTTCAAGTGCTTCTGCTGTGGCAATCGGCGAAGCAACTGCTGGGGCAGCGGGCTTCTGCGAACTACGGGCGACAGATAAACAAACACCGCCGCCGCACCAATTCCGAGCATGCTCAGCATGTAGGGTCGAAACTGCGCCAGTCGGCTCTCGACACTGCTGAACGTTGTGATCAGCGCAACAACAAGCAGAAGGCTTCCCAATCCGACAAGCCGGTCAATAACGATCGTGGTCACGGCCTCCGTTTTCTTTTCGGTGTGTAGCGAAGTGAAATAGGCCTTGAAGACATCACCGGCATTGGAACCGAGCGGTGTCGCGAAATTCAGAAAGTTGCCCGCCCACGAGAGCTTCGAACATTCCCAAAACGACAGGCGGATTCCCTGAGCGCCGAGCAACCACTTGAGCCGAATCCCTTGAAACAACGCGACCGGCATGTGCATGATCACCGCGAGGAGCAACAACGCCTTGTCGCTCTGCGCCCACGCCGCAATCAAGCCGAGCGTAACGCGGGCTGAACCGTCCTCATTGACGGCTATTTCGTCAATCCCGAGCACCCGACGCTGCCCGTCGCGCAATTCGATGACGATCGAATCGCCCTGCTCTACGACGCGGCCGATCAAATCCGGTCCACCGCCAACCGGTGTCACCCGATCGAGCAAGGTAACCCCGCGCACCACGATCCACAGCGCCCCGACACAGATGACGATGCGCAGCAAGTCGAACAGTCGCTTTCTGACTCGTTTCGACATCGAAAAAATCCATCCACGAGCGCGGGCCCGTAGTCGCTATTGATCCCAAATCGGCGGTCGGTGTCGAAAATAGGGGTCGCGATCCGTAATCCACGACCGCCACCCCTCCTGAAGCTCGGCCCATCCCCTAATCCCAAGTACGTCGTCCAATGCGCGCTCGACCGTCCGGCCCTCTTTGAGCGCCTTGATGAAACGGGCCAGCCCGCCGCTGCAGCGCTGGTCCAAGAATTCTACGACGCTGTACGCCAACGGGTATTCATGTAGCCCAATCGGGCCGGTCCCAGATACCAAATCAGTTATCGGCCATTCGTAACGGATATATTGCCTTGCGAGCAGAGCCGCTTTTTCCGCCGCGAAGTAGCGATCTCTCAGAGTTTCTTCCGCGGTCAGCTCGGCGAATCCCTCGTTGACCCAATGGGCGATCAGGCGGCTGGAATAGAGCCGGTGCAGGAAGGCGTGGGTGCCCTCGTGTACGAGCGTCCCGGCGAATCGCTCCATCGCCGAGGGGTCGGTCCCCTGACGCAGGATCGCGATGTGTACGTGGCCGCTCTCCGCAATGGATCGGGTGTATCCGACCGCATTGATCGCTTCGTGCCCGTCGTACAGGCGAGCAAACTTGGCGAATCGCGCGGCGGATTGCCAACAGAAGACCGGACATTTCGCGAGAAACACCTGCTGATCCGCGTCGAGTCCGAACCGGCGGCACAAAGCCTGATACATGCCTTCGACCCACCCTTGCAGACGCTCGTGCTCACCGATCGGCCAATCTGTGAAAATCAGGAAATGGGGCGATTCGATCCGCACAAGACCCTTGAACACGTGCGTCCGAACAGACCGGCCGAATCCTTCATAAACCGCCGCCACTTGGGCCCGATAATCCTTTGAGGATTGCCCGCCACTAACCAAATCGGATCGGGCGAGCTGTCGAAAGATGCCCTCGCTGGCATCGCCTTCACTCTGTTCCGGCAACGGCTGATCAGTAATTGGCTGGAGAAGATCGTCCTTCTTGCGTTCCCGATTGGCTTGCCGATTCCGACGAAACTCTTCAAGAGTCGCGGTGATGCGCGCCGCGAGGGTCGGATCGAGTCGTCGAGCTTTGGCAAATTCTTTCTGGGCAAGATCACTCCGCCCGCGCGAGAGCGTGAACAGTGCAAGCTCAAAATGTGCCTGAGCCCGCGCCGCCGGCGGATCATTCGCGTTGAGTGCAATCAAATCGCGGCGAGCGCGATAGGCCGAGGCCGTTTCGACTTCCGCCCACGCAAAGACGTACGGCGTCCTGTCGCGCACGAGGACGATGCCATCCTCGTTTCGATCCACGACCGCGCCGACAAGAGACCCGCCCGTGAGCAGATCCAGCCGAATCTCAATCGTCTTGCTTTCCTCTTGGCCGCGGCACCAACGGCTAGTGGATAGGAGCACGAGCAACAACGCCAGCAGCAGGCATAGCAGATCACGGCATGGCCCCGCAACAAAACGGCCCGCGTAGCACAGCGGCCCCCCGCTGTGTGTTCGGCGAAGGCCAGCGGAGGGCACCTGGACTACGGAAAACCCAGCCGTGGGCCGCTGGGCTACAGGAGCAGCGTGTCCATCAAGCCCCATCCGACGGTTCCAGTCCCAAATCGCCCTCGAGCACCTGAACCTGCCGATACCGCTGACGCAATTGAAACAAGGGCGCGCGGTTCATCCGGACACGAAGCTCAACGCCCTCTTCTACGTATCGAAACCCCAGCACATCCGCCAATTGGGTGATCTCCGATCTTAGTTTTCCGTCACGGTGCGGCACAAGAAGGACCAACTCGACGAGGTCGTGGACCATGCGCCGCGCGACATGTTCGATGAGCCCGTCAAGTCCCTCCCCGGTTTTGGCGGACACACGAATCGTCTCGGCGCGGTTTCTCGCGAGCAATTCCGCCATGGAGGCATCGTCGGCGATGTCGATCTTGTTGAGCACGAGGATCTGCGGCAAATCGTGGCAGTCGAGGCTCTTGAGCACCTCATCCACCTCTGTCATCTGGCGCCGAGCGGCGGGCGCGGAAACATCGACGACATGCAGCAACAAATCCGCGTGGATGGCCTCTTCGAGCGTGGCCCGAAACGAGGCCACAAGTTTGGGGGGAAGATCACGCACGAAGCCCACCGTATCACTCAACAGGACGGACCGCCCCTCCCCCAACGACCAACGAGCCGTCTTCGTGTCCAGCGTGGCGAAGAGCTTGTCGGCCGCGAATTGACGGGTTCCCGTCAGGCGATTCAAGAGCGTCGTCTTGCCGGAATTCGTGTAGCCGACCAGCGCTACGGTGAACTGATTTTGTCGTGACTTCACCTCGCGCTGCTTTCGCTTGTCGATCTTCTCAATCTCGCGTTTCAGGTGGCTGATTCGATCCTTCACAATGCGGCGATCGATTTCAATCTGCCGCTCGCCCGGACCCCGCGTGCCCACCCCACCGACCCGACCCGCTGCCGTCGCGCCGCCCGCCCCGGCGATTCGTTCGAGGTGAGTCCACAGACCGCGAAGCCGCGGCGCTGTGTATTCGAGCTGAGCCAGCTCAACTTGGAGCTGAGCTTCCTTGGTTCGTGCGCGTAGGGCGAAGATATCTAGAATGAGCTCGCTGCGGTCGATCACCTTGACGCCGACCGCGTTTTCCAGCCCGCGAATCTGCCGTGTTGAGAGATCATTATCGAAGATGACCACGTCGATGTCGCCCTCTTCAACCCGAGTGGCCAAATCGGCGAGTTTGCCCCTGCCCAGAGCATGCCCGGGGGAAATAAACGTGCGTTTCTGAATCATCGAGTCGACCACAACGGTTTCAGCGGATTCCGCCAGGGCTTGCAGTTCGCCCAATGGGTCTCGCAGGTCGGCTTTGGTGTCTGGAAGCAGCACGGATACGAGCATGGCGCGTTCGCGTCCCTCACGGGGGTCGCGCGGGCGCAGATCCCTCATGTTCTGTCCGTCGCGCTGCCCGCGGGGTGTTTCGTTGCGTTGGTGTGGTGGCTGACTATTTTGCATCCTGGGTTACTTAATGCATCCTATCGCGTTTGTCTCGCCGAGGTCAACCATCCGTGCAGACCGGCGCGCGTGGAACCCGCCCCAACCGGCGCTTGCCGCCGTTTCCGCCCACGCCCAATTGGGGGCCGCGCTTGACAGAGCGCCGCGACGAAGGCGTAATATCGTTGATGAAGCGTGTCCGCCCGGGCCCGGCGCAACGCCTCGGCGGCACCATGCGGGAAATCCCCGACACGGATTGTGGCCGTGCCGACCGCAGGAGCGTAAGGAAGCGCGCGATCGAGCCCATCCGGATGAACACAACGTCCCTATTCTCACCGAGCCTTGGTTCATTATTCTCGTTCTTGGACGCGCTGAATCGCCGGGCGACCGTTGAGGAGCTGGTCGACAAGCTAGGCTCGTTGGATATCACGTACGACGACGTCGCGCCGTGGGTCCGGTTTTCCGGAACGCAGTATCTTAGAAACCTGATCCGCAGCGGACCGACGTATCACGCCCTAGCCATCTGCTGGCGAAGCGGGCAGCGCAGCCCGATCCACAACCACGCTCAATCCACCTGTGGCGTTCGCGTCCTCAAAGGCACGGCCACGGAAACGCTATTCGACCGCAGCCCCGGCGGGCTTCTCAAGGCCGTCTCATCTGCCGATCTGCAAACCGGCGGAGTCACCGCGTCGGCGGACAGCGATACGCACCAGGTTTCCAACTTGCAGGTCGCCGGCGACGATCTCGTGACGTTGCACGTTTACTCGCCTCCGCTGCTCCGGATGGACACGTATTCGCTGACCGACGCTCGCATCGGCGAATTCCGGCCCATGGTCTTGGAACAGTCTCAGGGCGCGGGAATCTGATTTCGTGACGTCTCGACGGCCTCAGGTCAGTTATGGTGGTCCCGGACCGGGAAAGCGCAGCACCTATGCGGCCGCGCTCAGCGCCGAGGCGTTTCTCTCTCTTGGTTCGATGGAAGGGGTCTACGGCCCCATCGTCGCCGAACGAGCGGCGCCCTCCCCTGCCGCCGCGAAGCGCCGAACGCTCCTAGCCGGATACGCCTTTTCCGGAGGTGTTGCGCTCACGGCCTACATAACGCATCAACTGCCGTTTGCGCCGTTTACGGTGGCGAGCGAATCGGGCGTGCGCCATCCCATCAGCGGCGCGATTTTGGCGATCCTGCTTGGCTTGGTGCTGCGCAACCTGTTTGCCCTGCCCGCGGGCATTACCGCCGGATGCCGGCATGCGGTGAAGAAAGGCATCCCCGTGGCGATCGTCTTGATGGGCGCGGGGTTGAATCTGGTCAACATCGCTTCGGTGGGGTTCATCGCGCTGTTCATCACCGTCTGTGGCATCGGCGTGGCGATGGGAGCTTCGTACTACATCGGCAAGGCCCTGGGGCTTGGCTGGAAAACTGCGCTGTTGCTGGGAACCGGCACGGGTATCTGCGGCAACAGCGCCATCGTGGCCGTAGCGCCCCTGATCGATGCCGATGATGACGATCTCGTGCTATCCATCGGCGCGGTCAATCTCTTTGGGATTCTGGCGATGCTTGCCTGGCCCGTGATTGGCAAACTCATCGGAATCAACGATGACATGTTCGGTGTTTGGGCGGGGACGTCCATCCATGCGGTCCCGCAGGTGGTGGCGGCCGGATTCTCCTTCAGCCCCGACGCGGGCACGCTGGCCACGCTCGTCAAGCTGGTGCGTGTCACGATGCTGGCGCCGCTGGTGTTCGTTCTGGCGATCATGTACGCCAAACACCACGCCGGCGAGTCGAACGGAAACACGCGGCTAACGGTGCGTTATGCCCGGCTTGTGCCCTGGTTTGTCTGGGGGTTTGTGGCGTTTGCGCTGCTCAACTCATTTGGTCTGCTCCCCACTTTGGTGTTTCCCCCTGATGGCCTTTTTGCCGCGGGCGGCGCGACCGAAATGATCGACCTGCCGCTTTCCGCGATGATGACCAAGGTCGGCAAGCTCGTCTTGACGCTGGCGATGGCCGCGATCGGGCTAGAGGTCAACCTGCGCGCGCTCGGCGGTGTCGGCCGAACCGCCGTGATCGCCGGTTTTCTTTCCACGCTTACCCTCGGCGCGACCACGCTGTTGCTGATCATGCTTTTGATGTGATTCTTATGGGACGGCGCATTCGGCGCGTTTCCTGATGTAACCGCGCCCAATCGCTGTCCAGCCCACGCACCCGGAAAACCCGAGCCCCGCATGGCCGCGGCCTTCGACAAACGCGTGGAAATCCACTTTGTCTCCGTGCGGCGAAAAGCCCGGACAGCTTGAACCTTGGCTCTGTCGTCACCGGTCACTGAACAGCGTTTGTTCAACCCGCGTTGTCGGCCTCCTCGGCTTTCGCTCCACCGACGCGCAGCTTGAAAGGGATCGGCTGGTAGGGCACGCGCACCGGCGTGTCTTCGCCTTCGGTGATTCGAAAGTAACTGTCCAGCGGCACGTCTGTAAGACGTTGTTTCGTACCGGAAACGGGCCAGACCACCTCGACCGATGGCACGCGCGCCGCGTCGCCCAAGCCGATCTCCTGTCGATGGGGCGAGCCGCCGAAGCTGGACACCGACCCGACCGCGCGATGAATCTTTCGCCGCCCACTCGGCCCCTCGACCGTGACTTTGATCCGCGCACCGAAAGCCAGACGATTCGTCTGTGTGCCGACGAGTTCGAGGATCAAGAAACGATTGCCGTGGCCGGGGTTCTCGTAAAGGGCGTTTTGGAACTTGTCGCCGGGGAAGAAGCCGCCGAGCTGGTTGAGGATATCCTGATCGCCGTCCTGATCGATGTCCGCGAAGGCGACGCCGTGGCCTTTCTGCAGGTGGCCCAGCCCGCCGGACTGGGTCACGTTTTGAAACCGCTTGCCGCCGGCGTTACGCAGTACGACGTTGGGGGTGAGCATCTCATAGGATGGATCCCCGGTCGACAGGTAGATGTCCAAGAATCCGTCGTTGTCGAGGTCGCCGAAGTTGGCCCCCATGGGCAGGTAGACGTGGTTGAGCCCGAGTTTCTTGGCGACATCGGTAAACGTGCCATCGCGGTTGTTGTGGTAGAGCCGGGGCACGTGGGCCGCAAAGGGCTGTCCGAGAAAATCGGCGGCTACGTCGCTGAGGCTGCCGTCGAACGCGCCGACGAACAGATCGAGCCAGCCGTCGTTGTCATAGTCGAAAAACCAGGTCGCAAAACTCCGCCCCGCCGGGTCCGCGGTGTTGGCCGATTCGGTCACGTCCGTGAAGATGAGGTTGCCGTCGTTGCGGTAGAGCCGGTTCGGCCCATTGTTGGACACGTACAGGTCCACATCACCGTCGTTGTCGAAGTCGCCGGCGGCCACGCCCTTGCAGTACCGATCGTTGGTAACGCCAGCGGTCCGCGCCCGATCGGCAAACGTCCCATCTCCTTGATTGACAAAAAGTTGGCACGGGAAGCTCTGAGCGCCGGGTTCAAACGCGACACGGGACTCGTTTCCGACGTACAGGTCCAGATCGCCGTCGTTGTCGAAGTCGGCCCAGGCCGCGGCCTGCGTGGGGTAGGCTGGAAACGCAAGCCCGGCCGAAACCGTAACGTCAGCAAATCGCCCCTGCCCGTCGTTTTCCAGCAGCGAATTGCGGATTTTTCCCGCGTCGTACATCCAGGCTCCGCGCAAGACCAGGATGTCGAGATCGCCGTCGTTGTCGAAATCGACGCTGTTGCAATTCAACCCACCGAGCTGGTCGCTAGCCCCGGAGGCGTCGGAGCGATCCTCAAAACTTCCGTCACCCTTGTTTTGAAAGAAATTGAGTCGACCGCCGGGGTCGTAGGTTGACGTGACGATATCCAAAAGGCCGTCGCCGTCGAAGTCATCCGCGATCGCGCCGCCGCACAGATCGAACGTGTCCACGCCCAATCCGGGCGCGATGTCTACGAATCGCTTGATGTCGTAGTCGGAAGTAAACGCCACAGGCGGTATCAGCAACCCCGGGATCACGCCTTGGGGGTAGTCGCCCAGCGCCATGACGGCAATGTTGTAGAGCAGCCGAGCCCCCAGATCGTCGGGCACGGCGGATAGGAATCGCAAATAGTTTTCGGCGGCGCGAGCTGCGGGCGTTTTTTCCGGATGAATGCCGCCCCCCGCTAGCGGAAAGATGCAACAATCCTTGTTGTGTCTTTGGATGCAATTGCGCACCTCGGCCTGTCGCAGGTAAACCAGCGCGCGCAGACGATACAAGCCCGGACTCGGCTGGCTCTTCGGCATGGCCGCCACGAGCCGAAACGCCTCCTCAATCGCATCCACACCGTCGTCGGGTTGGCCAATTTCGATAAGTTCTTTGGCTAGATCGGCCTGCAGCGTCACCCGCTCAGGCAACGTGTGCGCCTTGGACGCCACGTCCTTCTTGAGCTGTTCCGCCTGAGCGCTACCGAGGTACTTGGGTTCCGATTGAAAGAGCTTCCGGGCGATCAAGTCAAACATGGGCTTCTGCGCGAAAAGGGGCTCGCCGATTCCGGCGCGGACCCGCTCGTCGTGCTGTGCTCGAATCGATGGCATCGCCGACGCGACCGGATACTGCGGATTGATCGCCAACGCGGCGACATAGACCGGCAGCGCATCACCGAGGCGACCGAGCTTCTGGTAGCAAAGACCCAAGTAGAGCAGCGCATCGCCATAGCCGGCGTCGATCTGAACGGCGACCGCGAGATAAGGAACCGCCTCCTCATACCGGCCCAAACCCTGCAGCACGAACCCGATGCCGAAGTAGGCCGGCGCGTGGTCGGGTTGAGTTTTGATCGCTTCTTCGTATTGTGCCACCGCCGCGTCGGTAGACCCGCCGATCGCCAACGCCGCCCCCCAATTGCATCGCGCCTCGGCACCCAGCGTCATCAGCGAGGCCGCCTCTTCGAAAACCTGGGCAGACTCTTCGTAGCTTTGCTTCGCCAGAAGCGCCGTGGCGAGATGCACGCGGGCCATGCCTTCGGTGGGCCCCAACTCGACCGCGCGGCGAAAGTGACCAATCGCCGTAGCGACATCGCGGCGGGCCATGTAGAGTTGGCCCAATCCGGCGTGCGCGGCGTCCATGTCTTCGCGAATGTTGATCGCGTTTTTCAGATGGAGCATGGCCTTGTCCATCGCGCCCGTGAACAGATAAGCACGACCCAAACCGAGTTGCACGTAGGGATCATCGGGCCGCACTTCCGCAACGATCAACCACTCACCGATGGCGTCGCGATATCGACCGGCTTCCATGAACGCCGCAGCGCGCTGAGAGCAAACCGCGCTGCTGATGCCCAACGCGTCGATCTCAGCACGGAGCGGGTCGACCAAGCCGGCCGGCCCGGTCGATTCGATCGCTCGGGATGCCACGACCTCAGCACTCTCAGTATCTCCGATCGCGCGGTAGGCGCGAGATAGCGCCGCCTTGGTCGCAGAATCGCCGGGCGCGGCCTTGTTGGCCCGCTGAAGGTGGCCGAGCGCGCCGGCCGCATCACCCGCCGCGAGCAGAATCAGCCCAACTTCGCGGTGGGCGGCCGTCAACTCGGGATCCATCGTCAATGCTTGCAAAAATGCGGCCGTCGCGTCGTCGGTTCGCCCGTCGGAGGCCAACTGGCGACCGCGCCAAACGTGCAGCGGCGGGTAGTCGGGTTTGAGCCTGGCCGCGCGATCTAGTCCTGCGAGGATCGTCTCGGAATCCGCCCCGCTTTCAACCAGCGCTACGGCGAGATGATACGCCCAGCGGAAGTCCTGCGGCGCCAAGCTTGCGGCCTTGCGGTAGGCCGCGATCGCCGGATCAAACAGGCGGTGCGCATCGAGCACGGAGGCAAACACGCCCCACGATTCGGCGGAGTCGGGCTGCTTGACGACACGTGCCCGGGCCTCTTTGATGCGCCTTGCGACGCGGAATTCCATTCCGCTCGTGTCGGGTTGAGGGATGGCATGCGACGCGCGTGGCTCTTTTGAATCGTTACGGTTGCGATCAGCGCCGGCTGCGACGGGACTCCCGTTCACCACGGGGTCGCCAGCCTCATCAGCGGGGCATCCGCCCACAAGGAACAACAGAGCGATTACCACACATCCGGTAATTGCGCACGCACCCGCGCTGTGGGTCCGTGCAACAATCGGCGGCTGTAATTGCACGCTAATTGCCTGCTCTACAGTAGCCGGGGGCAAGCGTAGCGCCGCCCCCGAAGCGCGCCGCCACGCAAACACCCGACCCTGATGGGGTCGTCTCTTCCGAGCGGGGTAGGAGCGAGGTGGCCTGAAGCCGACCCCTCCAGGGTCGATGGGCATGGGTCGTACCACCGTGGGCCCGCTTGAAGCAGACCCACGGCTACGGTAGCTTAGCCTTAAAGGGCTTAGCCTTACAGGCTGAAGGAGCGAACGGCACAGAAGCCGCCAAAGGACTCCCAAACGCATGGTTCGCTGGCGACGCTTCGGCTGCATAAACGTACGGAAGCCGCCGCCACGAGCGTCACGAACCCTGGCGCGTTGAAACCGGCCATGGAGTCGCTGCGATGCGGCGCCTTGTCGGGTGATCGCCCCTCGGGCCGGGAACCACTTCGTTTCGCTACCGTCGCCGGGCTCCATGGTTAGCGGCACATTACTCTCCAGATCCGCGCAACAGCGTCAATGCTCGATCGACGGACGGCGCGCGAAACACCTCCTGCTTTCCATCCGGCCACGCGACCCTGATTCTATCTATTCGGGCGGCTTCGCCTAGACCGAATCGAGCGACCGGCTCGCTGCTCGACAAGTAGCTCGACGCGCGGGTGATGGTGCGAACCTGCGTCCGTCCACCCGCGACCACCCGAACAACCGCGCCAATGGCGTCGCGATGATAGCGAGGATCAACGGCCCGTACGGCCAACCAATGCCCCGGCCGGGCACACTCATTGCGATAGAGGCGAGCCGGACCGTCCATGTTCACCAGGATGAAATCCTGATCGCCGTCGCGGTCGATATCCCCCGCGGCCAGGCCTCGCGAAATCTCCACTGGGGATCCGAATGCCACGGGCCGACCCGCGTCCTTGGCATTTTTTGGTAGAGCCAGAACGCCGCGGCCGTCGTTGATGTAGATGAGATTGTTCTCCGCGTAGCACTGCTCGGCGGTTTGGCACGGAGCCGACGTCGATCCGCGAGCGCGCGACACGCGTCCGTTGGCAATGAGCAAATCGAGGTCGCCGTCCCAGTCCAGATCGGTCGCAATTGCGCCAAAGCCGGTATGAGCCAGGCTGGATCGCCCGAGCCCGAACGCAATCGTGGCGTCTACGAAGCCCTTGGACCGCCCCAGATTCCGATACAGCGTGTTCGTCTCGTTGGCCAAATGGGTCACAAAGAGATCGATGTGGCCGTCACCATCAAAGTCGCCGCTCGTGACCCCCATGCCCGCTTCGCTCATCCCCTGGCCGTTGAACGCGGCCCCCATGTGGACGGCCCGATCCGCGAACGTGCCATCGGCGTTGTTGATCCAGAGTTGATTCCGGTATCCGTCGTTGGCGACGTAGATATCCTGCCAACCGTCTTCGTTGAAATCGGCACACACGACGCCCATGCCCGCGCACGCCGACACCGCCCTAATTCCCGCCTGTTTGGACACGTCAGCAAAGGTTCCGTCGCCGCGATTGCGCAGGAGCACGTCATCAACGGGCAGAAACGCCTGCGGATTGCAATAATCCGCGCGCCCCGCTCGGTCCGTGCATTTCTTGAATCGATCGAATTTAAGGTATTGCGTGACGTAGAGATCGAGGAACCCGTCCCGATCTAAATCGACAAACGCGGCCGACGCAGACCAACCGGGCACGTCGATGCCCGCGGCCGCGGTCACGTCCCCAAACCGGCCGCCGCCCAGATTGCGGTAGAGTCGATCGGGTCCGTAGTTGGTAACGTAGACGTCGGGCAGGCCATCGTTGTCCATGTCGCCAACGGCCACGCCCATGCCGTATCCACCGTCGCCGAGGCCCGAGCCTTCCGTCACCCCCTGAAAGGTTCCACCGGCATCCTGCCGGAACAGTCGATTGGTTTGGGCTGTAGAATTGCCGGCCTCGGGCAGCAAATCGTTGCCATTGGTCAGATAGACGTCGAGATCGCCGTCACCGTCCATATCGAACAGCGCCACCCCGCCGCCCATGATTTCCGGCATGTAGCGCGATCCACCGGCGCCGCTGTGGTGTAGGAACGCCAGCCCGACATGCTCGGTGACGTCGGTGAGCCCCCCTTCGGCCTTGGCCGCCACCACCGCAGCCGCATCGGCCTTGGCCCCCGGGTCGGTCGATTCCTCGGCGTCCTCGTGGCATGCACCGGCAAGAAGGGCAAGAACAGCACAGACGCACAGCAACATGTACCATCGATCCGCGCGTTCCGGACGATCCCCAGCCGCCTGCCCCACCGCCGACCGGCCCCGAACCGCTGGCTTCAGCCCGCGCGGCGCCCCGGATTGGAGTAACGCCGAGCCCTTGCGGCGCGATCGTACCCGTTGCCGCGCAACCCAAAGCATGCGGCTCTGAGTCGGCGCACCCTCCCGCAGGAAAGCCATGTGGAGCGTTTCAAATGCGCTCCGCGTATGCGTGATCAGAGGCATCGTCACGTCCGCGCCTCTGACAAGCTGACGGATTGATCTGGCTTCGGGTCGTGATGATTCGAGCGTCCGCGCCAGCGCGCGATGCGCTCGGGTGAAACACCCAAGAGGTATGCGATCAAGCAAGATTGGTTGTGTAGCGTCGTGAGTATGACACCGTGGTCAAGCCATCGCCGGGCCGACGTGGATACCGCGACCGGCGCGATCTGCACGCGCCCCAGTTTCTTCAACCGACGAACAAACGCCACGTCCTCCATCACGGGGAGTTTCGGGAAGCCCCCGACTCGATCGAACACGCCGCGATCGACGAAGATGGCTTGATCACCATAGGGTCGTGACAACCAGCGAGACCGCACGTTGGCCAGAGCTTCGATCATGCGGAATAGCGCACCGGGGCTGTCGATGCCCAGCAAGAACGCTCCGCCGGATATGCCGGGGTTGTTCAACGCGTCGGAGATGTGCCTGGAGAAACCGGACGGAAGCAAGGTGTCGGCATGAAGGAACAACAACGCGTCCCCCGTGGCCACGGCCGCCCCCGCGCTGATCTGGCGTCCACGGCCGGCCGGGCTCATTACCACGCGCGCGCCGTGCGATTGCGCCATGTCTCGCGTGCGATCCGTGCTGCCACCATCAACCACGATGGTCTCCCATACCGGCTCCTGGGCAAGTCGATCCAAGACCCGCCCGATCCCCGCCTCTTCATCGCGTGCGGGGATGATGACGGAAATTCGGCGTGGGTTGCGAATCGGTTCTTGAGGGCCGGAATGCTCCAAACTCATACGACGATCACAGGGGATTGGGGAAGCCTATTCAAAGTCTCATTACGATTTTGGTTTCACGGTCGACGATCGATTTCGCGAGGTCGCGCGGGCTTCAAGCCTTCGGCTCAGGGGCTGTTTGATTCGTCGATCTTGTTCAAACTCCAGTCATAGTCGAGCCATTTGATTTTCAGCGGCTTGCCTCGATCCATGACTTCGCGCAACGATTTCGAGTAGTGTGCGGCGAATTCTAGAACGTCCTGCCCCGTCTGACGAAAATCGTCGCCGTACCACTTGTAGAGCTTGGTCAGATAGACGACGCCCTTGATCTTGTCCACGCTCAACCACCGACCGTGCTCATGCACGTATCGCGCCTGCGCGTCAAGCTGCGCATCCAGCCGCACCGCCGCATAGGCTTCGCTGCGAAGGGGCGGACAACCGATCGCGGCACAAACGAGCGCGAAGTGGACCCGCGGCTCAGCGAAATTGGGCCGGATTCGCTTGTGTTCCAGATCATCCAGGCTCACCAAATCGCCGGCGATGGTCCATCGCCGCGCATTCCACCGTTTTGCCGACGGGATGTCTTTGATGGTCTTCGTCGGATAGTGGTCGAGTATCAGCCGAAGAGTACACGCGTTGTAGGCATTGATCAGAAATGCCAGCTTCTCATCGCGCCCGAGGCGCTCAAACGGAGCCTCGGCCAAGGACGCGATGTACCGGTCCAGCTTCGCCGCCTCCCTCGCGAGTTTCGCATAATCAACCAAGCCGTCGCTGGAAACGTGCTTCCGGAGCAACTCATCAAGCACACTGTGGTCGAATGTGGCTCCGGCGGTGTCGTCGCCGTAGGCTTCGACCATGCGGATCGACGGTGGGCCGAAGAACAGCACATCCCAATCGAAAAACACGACAGAGGCCGTGACGATTCCGACGATAACGACAATGCTGCCCGCGTAGCGTGCTTTGTTGTGGTTCATGGTGACATACCTCTTGGTTCTAAGCGCTCAGCTAACGAATCGATTGCCAATCGACTCCGCCACGGCCAAGTATAGGCCATGATCGCCGATGCTTCGACCTTATCGGCCAAACGGCTGGAACCCATCTCGGCGGATGGCCGCATTTTTCGGGAATATCCGATCCGTCAGGCCGGTAGAGCGCGGTAGCGGATCACGGCGCACAACCGTTGGTTTCGTCTCGAACCCGCTTTCTTGCCGCATGAAGCGTGCGACGTGAATAGGACCAAGGGCTGCCGCCGGCGTCGGCCGCAGCCAACCTGCAAACTACGGAGTGAACCTGTCCATGATGCTAGTCTTACTTGCAGTCTGCGTTCTGGCTTTTGCCAACGGTGCCAATGACAACGCCAAGGGTGTCGCCACGCTGATTGGCGGGAAGACCCTGCCCCTCAATCGCGCGTTGACGCTGGCGTTGGCGACGACGTTTATGGGCTCCGTGACGGCGATTCTGCTAGCCGGCGGCCTGGTGGCCAAATTCAGCGGCAAGGGGTTGATCGACGATGTGATCCTGAATTCCGCGGCATTTCCAACGTGCGTGGCCCTCGCGGCCGGGGTTACCGTTCTGCTCGCAACGCGCCTGGCGATGCCCATTTCGACCACCCACGCCCTGGTGGGCTCCATCGTCGGCGTCGGGCTCGGCGCGCACGGACTGCACATCGGAAGCATCGTCAGCGCGTTTCTTGTACCGCTGCTGGTGGCGCCACTTCTGGCCATCGTGCTGGCCGCGGTCGGTTACATCACCTTGCGATTCATTCGGTTGCGGCTTCAGGTCAATCGAAACACGTGCGTCTGCATTGAGCAAACGTACCACCCGATTCAAATCGACCCCGGCGGAGCGTTATTGGTTCAGGCCACCGGCGTGAAACTCGCCGACAGCTTCACCGTTTCGGATTGCGTGGATCGCTACGACGGGCAGATCGCCGGAATCGACGCCCAGCGAGTGCTGGATACGTCGCACATCCTCAGCGCCGCGGCCATCAGCTTCGCCCGCGGACTCAACGATACGCCCAAAATCGCCGCATTGATGATCGTCGCGGGGGGCTTCTCGGCGAGCGGATCGCTGATCGGCGTCGGCATCGCCATGGCGATCGGCGGCATGTTGGCCGTTCGTCGCGTGGCCGAAACGATGAGCCACAAGGTTACGGAGATGAACGACGGTCAGGCGTTTACGGCCAATCTCGCCACGGCCGCATGCGTCCTGGTGGCCTCGCGATTCGGCGTGCCCGTGAGCACAACGCACGTAAGCTGCGGTAGCCTCTTCGGCATCGGCATGGTCAACGGCAAAGCCAAGGTCGCCATGATCGCCAAAATCGGCCTGGCCTGGGTCACAACCCTCCCCCTGGCCGCCGCCCTCGGCTGGCTGCTCTGGATGCTGCTGGCATAACGAGGCGGGTCGATCGACTCGGTCGCACACGAAACCGCTTGGACAAAAGAAGTCCGCTACCTGTTGTTCTTGAAGACTAACCCGAGCGTCCCGTTCAAGACTGGCGGTGGCTACCCTTGCTCATCATGTTCGGCTTCAATGGCCTCGAACCTTTTGCGCAGGTCATCGGGAAGTTGGTTTCGTTCCTGGTCGTCTATCAGCCCCAAACCGAGCATATCTTGGATATGAGCCCGATCGATAAATCGATACGCCTGCAACTTCATTTCCACCAAACGCCGCAAGTCAATCACCCGACACCCGGCCACGATTTCGGACGACTCGGAGGGGTCGGGCGCCGGATGCGCGTACTCCGGCCGAATCCGCTCCCCCGCAAAAACTACGTGCGCCCCCGTTCTGGGGTTCGGATTCTGACGGTCCACGTACATCGTCACGCCGAGCACCTCGATGGGATCGAGCTCCAGCGGCCGCAAGGCCTCGGTCACGCGAGGCAAATCGCAACGACGGATCAACAGATCGACGTCTTTTGTCGCTCGGGTTGCGCCCTCATCGACCGTCGCCACCCAGATGGCGACGGCGTTGCCGCCGATGATGGCGTAATCGATCCCGGCTGCGCCGAGCGCTTCCGAAAC
>CAZYXP010000024.1:0-28427 GCA_964651325.1 uncultured Phycisphaeraceae bacterium | reverse complement strand
CGGTGAACAGCCGCCAGATCTCACCGTGGAGGATGGCCCGCCCCTGCATCGCGCCGAACTGAAAGAGGGTATTGTCCAGCGAGGGGCTAAAGCTCTGAAGCAGGAAAATACCCACGTTGATGCTGATCAACGTCGTGACAATGCTCCCGCCGAGAAGCCAGGATCCCGCGCCGCTCCATCCCGGTGGCATCATTCTGCCGCCGGGTCGGGAAGCCTGTGCGTAGTCTCGATCCTGCCAACCCATGTTCGCTCGTTCACTGATCGCTACGGTGTTACGCCTCACGCCACTTTGGCGCGAAGCCCCCTAAACTCAACGGTAAACAACCGCGCCAACAGTAGGCCCGCTTGATCGAACCCGGGAGAACTTCCCAGCACCGAGGCCGTTGGTTCCGTCTAGGCCCTGCAAACAGTGAATTATAGGTCGTTAGAACGGGGTGGGCAATTTGTCTGGTTTCGTCGGGTGGTCGGCGGGGGCGACAGAATCGCAGACGCCCAGCTTGTAGAGCTCTGGGCGCAGGCCCGGTGACATTCGGTCGCGGGGGGGGCAGTCTTATGCCAGGGGCTCTGGTGGGCGATGTGCGGTGACGGAGAGTCCGCGATCGGGCGGACCCGCCGTCACCGCTCGTAGCACAGCCGCCCTCGGCTGTGTTCTTTCGCCCTGCTGTCCCTCGGATCTCAGCGGAGATCCGGTGCTTCACGGTTTGGTGCCGAACGGTCGCAAGTCCGACGTGGTGCAGAGTGGCGCTAGATCGCAGCGTTCAGCGTGCGTCGTCGAAAGACGTACGTGCCCGCTACGAGTAGCATAAGCCCCATGCTGGCGACTCCCCATTGGGAGGCCGCGGGAACGCTGCCCGGCGGCGGTATCTTTCCAATGATGATCCAGATGGTTCTTCCGTTCACCGTCGTCACGATGATCATGTGGTCACCGTTGACCATCGCATCCTGCTGGGCCTGCGTAATCACATAGGTTCCCGACAGGCTCACATCCAACGTGGCAATCGTCGTGCTCCCGGATGCGTCGCAAACGCCGGTATCGACGCCCGCCTCAACCGTAGCGCCGGAGACTGAGTCCCCGGCTGCCAACCCATTGATCGTAAAATCGTAGGTGACTATGTGGGTGACCGGATCGACCAAGAAGGTGCCCGTCACGCTTGTCGGCATCGGTGCCGGCCCCGTGGAGCAAGCCACGACAATCATAAAATACCAGAAGAAAAAGCCATAGGCTTGCTTCGCGACCGTCAAGGTGAGCAGGACCGCTGCGAACCCAACAAAACCTCGTTTTAGGAATCGAACCTTGGCGCGCGGCGCGCGCACTCCTCCCTCGGTGGAGATAATCTTCATCTCAATACTCCCGTACTTGTCAGAACTGAACCAGACATGGCTGTCCCCCAAAGGGTAACCCTGCTGTGCGTTTCGCCCGTGGCAAAAGAATTGCAAGCCACGCCGAGGCGGTAGCGACCAACCGTTTCGGCGGCGATAGCGCTGCTCGAGAGCAACCCAAACGATACTTGTAGGACCCCCAGCGATCCTTCAGAGGCAGCGCGAAGCTAGCACAATCGATGGCTGTGTGCAAGTGGACGATCCTCCAGCGATTGGTTGATTGAGCGGTTGCTCGCTCGGTGGCTGCCGCCGGCACGAAGCCGGTCCCCGGGGTGGCGCAGCCCGTCAAACCAGCGCCAACAGGCTTCAAGGTCGCGCCACCCCGATCGCGGGTGCCGCCGCCTCGGAATGGGGCTTGGGGGTCGTTTTTTGGCAGTTAGGCGGTCTGCGTGACGGGCTATCAGGCGTGGGTTAGAATCGGGACAGTATCTCCTCAAAGTCCACAGGTCTCGGCGCCATGGCCAAGAGTGAAGAATCCAACGCTTCTGATCGTCCTCCCGACAGCCGCGCGTCCGCGCCGGCTGTGGGAGACCAATCCATGATCGACGCGGTCAAGGAAGCCTTGGCGGAAGATGACCAATCGATCGCAAACCCCGGTGAGTCTCGGCAACCGACGCAGATCGGCTCGTACCGCGTCCTGTCGATTCTTGGCGAGGGAGGCATGGGCCGCGTTTATCAAGCGGAGCAGCAGCAGCCACGTCGCCTGGTTGCCCTCAAGGTGATCCGAGGCGGGCGATTCGTGGACGAGCACTACATCCGCCTTTTTCAGCGCGAGGCCCAAACACTCGCCCGCCTTCGCCATCCCCACATCGCCGCCATTTACGAGGCCGGACGCACCGACGACGGTCAGCATTTTTTCGCCATGGAAATGGTGCGCGGCACGCCGCTCCACGAATACGTGAAGGGCCGCCGGTTGAATCTGCGGGAACGTCTGATTCTACTGCGTAAGATATGCAGCGCCATCAACTATGCCCACCAGCGCGGCGTCATCCACCGCGATCTGAAGCCCTCGAACATCTTGATTGACGGCGATGCCAATCCCAAGGTGCTCGATTTCGGCCTGGCGCGAATCACCGATACCGATGTCGCGGTGGCCACCATCGAAACGGAGGTCGGCATCATTCAAGGGACGCTCCCTTACATGAGCCCCGAGCAGGCGCGGGGCAACCCCGACGAAATCGATCTGCGCAGCGATGTTTACTCCTTAGGCGCCATCCTCTATGAGCTGGCCACCGATCGACCGCCGCATGATATCAAGCGCAGCGCGCTGCATGAGGCCGTCCGGGTTATCTGCGAGGATACGCCGCCGCGTCCCAGTCAGTTGAACCGGAAACTGCGCGGCGATCTGGACACGATCATTCTCAAATCGGTGGCCAAGGAGCCGTCTCGCCGCTATGCCACCGCCGCTGCATTGGGCGATGACATCGAGTGTTACCTTACCAACCAACCGATTCAGGCTCGGCCGCCGAGCACGGTTTATCAGCTCCGCAAACTGATCGTGCGGCACAAGGCCGCGTCCGGCTTCGTGGGTACGCTGTTTCTTGTCGTGTTGGGGTTCGGTGCGTGGATGAGCGTGCTCTACACTCAAGCAGACACCAACCTGACGCGCGCCAACCGGGCCATCGAGTTCCTGGCCGGCTTGTTTCGCCTCTCGGATCCGGATCAAGGCGCGATGGAAACGCTGAAGGCCAAAGATGTATTGGTTCGCGGGAGCGAGCGTATCGCTTCTGAGCTCAAGGACGAGCCGGCCACCCTGGCGACGCTGATGGATGCGATGGCCACGTCCTTCCGCAACTTGGGCGATCCCGATCAGGCGATGCAGTTCTCCAAGGACGCCTTGAGTATCCGCCGATCCCTGTATGGCGATGATCATCTCCTGGTGGCAGAGAGCAGTTTTACGCTGGGGCGGGCCTGGAATGCTCAGGGGCGTTACGCCAAAGCAACGCCCTATTTGACGGAGGCGCTGGCCACGCGGCGACGGCTAGGCGCCGATGATGCGGTGATTGCCGAAAACCTGCAGGTGCTCGGCGCCACGCTGGCCCGGTCCGGCGAGCCCCGGCAGGCCGAGCCGCTGCTCACCGAAGCGCTTGCCATTCAGCGCAGGATCTATGACGGCGCCCATGTCGATTCGCTCAAGACGCTGAATAGCCTGGTCCAGTTGTACCTGAGGCTTGGTGACAACGCGCGGGCGGAGGCGCTGGCCCGTGAACTGCTCGCCGCGTCACAGTCCCTGTTCGGCGATGATCATCAATACGTCGGATTCGCGCTCGAATCGCTTGCTGAAGTGTTGCGGGAACTCGGGGAATACGACGAAGCGCTGACGCTGATGCAGCGAGCCCTGCCCGTATTGCGCGCGTCAATGGGCGACGATCATCCGTACGTCGGCACCGCGATGATCTGGCTGGGCGTGATGTTGAAAGAGCAGCACCGGTACGCGGAATCGGAACGACAGTTTCGCAGGGCCATCGCGCTGTATCGCGCCCGAATGGGCCACGACCACTGGTACGTCGCCAGCGGGCTCAACAATCTGGGCTGGCTGCTGTATGACATGGAGAGTTTCCCGGGCGCTCAAACCCATTTCGAAGACGCACTGGCCATCTACAAAAGAGACCTCGGTGATCGGGATGCCCACACCGCCGAGGCGATGGTGGGCCTGGGAGTCGTACGGCTAGCCCGTGGTGATGCGGCCGAAGCGCAGCGGTATCTCGATCGGGCGGTGGGCATCTTGCGGGAATCGTTCCCTGAAGGGCACTGGCGGATCGCCTTTGCCCAAAGCGCGTGGGGCGAAAGCCTGGCTGCGCTAGGCCGATTCGACGAGGCGGAGCCGCTGTTGACCGATAGTTATCGGGCCATGCGTGATCAGCGAGGCCCGTCTGATCGCTACGTTGTGGTGGCGCGGGGGCGCGTCATTGCGATGTATGAAAAGTGGGGCAAGCCCGACGAGGCCGAGGCCTACAGCGCGAAGACGCCGCCGAGCGGCGGCTGATCCGCCGTACCATGCCGAGCGCACATCGCGTGTTATCGGGCACACGCCCGACATGCCTGACCTAATCGGCGGCGCGAACGCTCCAGCTACCCGCCTGCACGGCAGCCGTTTAGGCGCCAAGTCCGGTTCTGGTGGCATCACGTTGTGCAATACTTGCAGCCCCTGCTCAGCGATTCCAACGGGAGGCCGCACGCTCACAGCCATATCGGGTTACGGCCGATAATAGCTTTGTTTCCAGCGGGAAAGCGACCCTGGCTCGCCGAGCGCGTCCGCGAGCGGGAAGGCAGGCCGATCTAAGGCTCGCCCACCAAAACGACGATTATCCATCTAACGAAGCGGCATCCATGCTCGAACGGCGCTGGAAAAGAGTCATGTTCGCGCCATGTATCTTGCGCCAGGCTTGCCGGAGCCTCGGAGGCATGTTCCCAGAGCCGCGCTGCATGCTGTTAGAGTTGAAGAGGCGAAAAACATGGCAACTGACAAGAACCGACTTGTCACGAATCGCGACTGGGAACGCGTGGTTCGTGCGAGGCGTATTTTGCATTGGATCAATCGGGGGAGCCGACTGACCCCTCTGAGCATGGCGGCGATGGCGCTTGCGATGTTCGTGCGATCAGAAAGTCTGGCCGCACAGCAGGAATCCCGGCCCGCTACCGGGACAGCGGCACCACGCACGAATTCCCCGAGCCCTAACTCGAATCAAGAGGATGCGTCATCGGCCGCAGGCTCTGAGTTGGGTCTGGGTGGAGACGACAACCACCTGGCGGACCTGAGCCTCGAACAACTCATGGAGGTTCAGGTGGTGGTCACGGCCTCTCGGCGTGCGCAGCGGATCACGGCCGTTCCCTATGCCGTAAGCGTGATCACCGCCGACGACATCCGCCAATCCGGCGCGCGATCGATTCCCGATGCCTTGCGTCTTGCCCCCGGTGTGGATGTGGCCGACCTCTCGTTCGGCAACGCGGCCGTATCGCCGCGGGGGTTTCATGGTTTCCTTGCCAATCATGTGCTGGTGCTGGTCGATGGTCGGCAGATATTCGATTCGCTCTTTGGGGGTACGCTCTGGGGCGGCTGGCCGTTCCAGTTGGAGGACATCGCGCGCATCGAGGTCATCCGCGGTCCTGGCGGCGTGACGTGGGGCGCCGACGCAGCCAACGGCGTGATCAACATCATCACCAAGGATCCCGCCGATCAACTTGGCCTGACGCTCTCATCGAGCGGCGGCTCGCGCGGCACCTTCAAGCAGCATGTCGGGTACGGCGTTTCGGAGGGCAAGCTCCGTCTGCGCCTTTCCGGCGAGTACGAGGCAAGCGATGGCTTCCGCAAAGGGGGCTCCTTCCTGCGAGGCCTCGAGGACGATTACAAGGGCGGTCGCATCAGCCTGCACGCCGTGTACGACAAAGACAAGGATAACACCTTCAGTTTTTCGGCGGGTCATTCGATCGTGGACGGCGGATTTCCGCCAACGCCGCTGGCAGGCTTCGGCATGCGCCGCAATTCGGATCATCAGGCCGCGTACGTAATGGGTACGTGGGAACACCGGATTGCGGAACACGACACGGTCGAGCTCATCGGTTTTGTCAACGACTTTCATGCCTCGCCCGGACTACCCCAAATCGATTACCGCTACCAACAACTCGGACTTCAACTTTCGCGCACCTTTGAGCCGGAGGCAGGGCACACGCGAACCTACGGCTTCGACGGTCGCATCGACCTGCTTGATTCGGGCAACTCGCATCCGCGCATGCTGACCAAGGGCTTCGTCAGCACCGGCATTGTGGGGGTGTACCTTCAAGACGAATGGCAGCTCGATTCGAGATGGACGTTGAATTTAGGTGGCAGGATTGACTACGAATTCTACGGTGGATTCCAACCCAGCGCGCGCGCGTCGCTTTCTTACGCGATTTCGGAGGATGCCGTAATCTACGGATCCGTCTCCCGCGCGTTCCATTCACCGACAGCAGCCGGTCGCTTTCTGAACATCCCTCTGCTCAACGGCCTGGCACGTGTCACTTCCAATCGCAGCGTTGATCCGACAACCCTGATCGCGTACGAATTGGGCTATCGGGGCACGTTCTTCAAGCGGCTCGATGCCAGCCTCAACCTCTTCTGGCACCAATACGACGAGGTGACAACCCTAAGCCCGCGGCTCGGCCCGCCCGGGTTGATTCAAAACCACTTTGATAATCAGTCGGACAACGTCTCCCTATACGGCGTTGAATTCGAAGCCAACTACCAAGCCACCGACAAGCTGACGTTGCTGGGCAACTACACCTACCAACAGCTCAACTGGGATGTCAACAAGCCCTTTACCGACCGAGATTACCTCACGCCGCCGGCACACAAGGCGATGGTGGGCGCGCGGTACGCGGTCAACGACGACCTGCGGCTTGCCGCCCATCTGTTTTACGTGGATGCGGTCAAGGCGCCCAACCCGGCCAACCCGTTCAGCCCTCGCCGGATCGATCCCTATCTACGGCTCGATCTGAATGCGGAGTATGAATTCTGGGCGGATCGGGCGTCGGTGACCGTGGGCGTCAAGAACTTATTGGACCCCAACCACTACGAGGGTGGCACACTGTTTCTCAACGACGCCGAGGTGCCGCGCATGGTGTTTGTCGAGGTGCGTTTGCACATGCCATGAGTTGGCTCAGACATATTCGTCATAAGGGATAAGAAGCGAGCGATCAGGGAGCCGGAGGAAGCGTGAAGGATTCCGCGTGCTGCGTAGGAAAAAGACAACCAAATTCGTGCTGATGACATGGGCCCTGGTCCTGGGGTCTTGGCATTCAACCCCGGTCCGCGCGCAGGATGTTGATGGGGCAAAGGTGCTCAAAGTCGAGGCGGCCTACCTGTACAACTTCGCCCGGTTTGTCCGATGGCCCAAACAAGCCCTCGGAGGCAAGCATGTGCCGTTTGTCATCGGCGTGCTCGGTGACGATCCGTTCGGGCGGATTCTCGACGATACGGTACGCGCCAAAACGCTGGCAGGGCACGCCGTCGTCGTGCGTCGATTTCGTTGGGAACGGGAAACGGATCGAGCCGATTTGAAGGCCTGCCACATGCTGTACATCAGTCGCTCCGAGCGACAGCGGTTTGGCCAAATCATCGCAGTGCTGGACAGCGCCCCCGTGCTTCTCGTGTCGGCGATGGAAGCGTTTGCCAGAAAAGGGGGCATGATCGGTTTCGTGCTTCAAAAGGGCCGAATCGTCTTTGAGATCAATCGCGATGCCTTGAAGCGTGCCCGGCTCAAGGCCAGTTCCAAGTTGCTCAAACTCGCCCGGTTGGTAGAAGGCGAGTGACCAAGGAAACGCAATCCCACGGCGGGTATCGAAGGCCTTAGGGGAGGAGTTGCTGAGTCCAATAACGATGCTATCGATCAAGAACATGTCGTTCAAGCGCAAGATGCTGCTCTATGCGGCCTCGACGACGGTCACGGCGTTGATGGTCTGCGCGATTGCGGTGCTGACCGCCGAGTGGTTGGAGCTGCGCGAGGAAGTCCCGCGCCATGCGGGCATCCAGGCTGAGGTGCTTGCCGTCAACCTGTCGGCCGCGGTGGCGTTCGACGACCGGAAATCCGCCACAGAGACACTTGCCGGCCTTCGGGCCGACCATGATGTTGTGATGGCCTGCGTTTGCTCCAACGAAACCGAAGCGTTTGCCACCTACAAACGCAAAGGGTCGGAGCAGGCTCGAGAACATCTGCCTCTAGACGGCGATCACGAATTCGTCGGAGACCGGATGCACGTCAGTCGGCCGATCATGCTCGATTCGGAGCGGATCGGCTCGGTCTACATGCAATACGACCTTAGCGACTTCTATTCAAGCTTGAGAAGGCTGAGCGTGGTGCTTGCCGTGGGCATCGTTTTGGCGTTGTCGGGTGCCTGGGTGATTTCCTTCCGGTTCCAACGAGTGCTTGTCGAACCCGTTACGTCGCTCGCACGTACGGCGCGGACCGTGGCGGACAAGAATGACTACTCGCTGCGGGCCGTCAAACACAGCACGGACGAACTCGGCGCGCTGACCGATGCCTTCAACAGCATGCTGACGCAGATCGAGGAACGTGATATCGCGTTGCAGGAGCAAACGCACACGCTGGAAGACAGCGTGCTCGCACGAACCGCGGCGTTGCAGGCGAGCGAGGATAAGGTCCGCACGCTTATCGGCAGCGTCGAGGGTATCCTCTGGGAGGCCGATGCAGAAACATGGCAGTTCAGCTACGTCAGTGAGCGCGCCGAGGCCATTTTGGGCTACCCGGTACACCAGTGGATCAGCGAACCGGAGTTTTGGGCCAACCACCTTCATCCCGACGACCGCGAGCGAGCGGTTGCCGCGTGCCGGGACGCGACCGCCTGCGGCGAAAACCACGAGTTTTCGTATCGCGCTATTGCGGCGGATGGTCGTGTGGTCTGGATCCGCGATCTCGTGCGGATTTCAAAAGGAGCCAGCGGCGAAGTCCAACTGCGCGGTCTGATGGTGGACGTCACCGAGCAGAAGCGCATTGAAGGTGAACTGGCGAAAGCCGTGGAGAATGCAGAGTCCGCCAATCAGGCCAAGAGCGATTTCCTGGCCAACATGAGCCACGAGATCCGCACCCCCATGACCGCCATCCTCGGGTTCGCCGAAAACATGCTTGACGGCGACCAGGATGAATCGGAGAGGCTGGATTGCATCTCCACCATCCGACGCAATGGCGAGTACCTGCTGAAGGTCATCAACGACATCCTTGACCTGTCCAAGATCGAGGCGGGCAAGATGGCGGTTGAGCAACTCGTTTGCGAGCCGTGTCAAATTGTGGCCGACGTCGCCACATTGATGCGCGTCCGTGCTGACGCCAAGGGCTTGGCGTTGAATGTCGAGTATGTCGGAACGATTCCGGAAACGATCCAAAGTGACGCGACGCGTGTGCGGCAGATTCTTATCAACCTGATCGGTAACGCGATCAAATTTACGGAGGTGGGCACCGTCCGCGTGGTCAGCGGCCTCATCGAGGACGACAAAGAAGCCTACCTGCAATTCGACGTAAGCGACACCGGATGCGGTATGACCGCAGAGCAAACGAGCGGACTATTCAAGCCGTTCGTGCAGGCCGACACCTCAACCACCAGGAATTTCGGCGGCACGGGCCTTGGTCTGACGATCAGCAAGCGGTTCGCGGAAATGCTCGGAGGGGACATCATCATTGCCGCCACCGAGCGGGGGGCGGGAACGACGTTTCGGGCTACCGTAGCCACGGGGCCGCTCGACGGCGTTGCGATGCTCGATCACCCTATATCGGCGTCCGACGCGCGCGCCGGGGCCGGCGCACCTGCGCCGCAGTCCGGCCTAGACGGCGTGCGCATCTTGCTGGCGGAGGACGGTCCGGATAATCAGCGTCTTATTGGCTTTGTCTTGAAAAAAGCGGGCGCGGAGGTCACGATCAAAGAGAACGGCAAGCTAGCGCTGGACGCCGCGCTGGCGGCGCGCGACGAGCAAACCCCATTCGGCGCCATTCTGATGGACATGCAGATGCCGGTCATGGACGGCTACGAGGCCACCCGCCAACTTCGCGGGATGGGCTATGTCGGGCCGATCATCGCGCTGACCGCACACGCCATGGCCGGTGATCGGGAGAAGTGCATCGAGGCGGGTTGTGATGACTACGCCACCAAGCCCATCGACCGAACCAAATTGATCGACGTGATCCAAACGCACCTCACCAAGAGTGATGCCGCGGTCGGGCCGATCTGCCCCGTTGGCACCGGACAGGAATAGCCAAGGACGATCGCAACACCGCGCGAAGTCGTGCTTCGCGCGCATCGTGCGGCCGGGTGGCATGGGCAATTCCTGTTTGCCCGTGCAGGACGGGGCAAAGACACGGGTAAGCAGTAGCTTACCCATGACGCCCCAATCAAGACGCTTCCGGGTCACCTGTCGATTTCCTGATCGCCGCGCCTCAGAGCACCTGGCGCAAGCCTGGTGACCTCCTACCGCGCAGGGTCCGCAGGCTGGCGCCAGCGGCTCTGATTCCGCCGGGCCTCGTTGACAATCACGCCTACTTCGGCGAACACTTTGCCCATGAACGCGGCAAGCAAACCCACTGGAACCCGGCTCGGCATCATCGCAGGCGCGGGCAAGTTTCCCGCCATGGTGCTCGCCGGCGCCAAGGATGCGGGATGCCACGTGACCGTCATCGGCCTGCGCGGCCTGGCCGATCGATCCCTGTTCTCGACCGCCGACGTCTTCCGGTGGGGGGGCTTCGTGCGCATCGGCGGTTGGATTCGCATGTTGAAGCGAACTCGCGCCGACCAGGTCATCCTGGCCGGTTCCGTCCGCAAGACGGACATGTACGGGCGGTTTCGCCTGCTGCGCTTGCTTCCCGACCTGACCTCGATGAGAATCTGGTTCCGGGAGATTCCCGACAAACGCAACGACACGGTGCTCGCGGCCGTGGCCGACGAATTTGGCAGACATGGGATCGTCATGAAAGAGTGCGTGGCCTATTCCAAAGAACACATGGCCCCCGAAGGCGTTTTGACCAAACGGCAACCGTCGGCCGACCAACTTAAAGACTCCGAATTCGGCTGGTCCATCGTCAAAGAGATGGGTCGGCTCGACATTGGTCAATCCGTGGCCGTCAAAGAAACGGAAGTCATCGCCGTTGAAGCCATCGAGGGGACGGACCGGATGATCCAACGCGCGGGCGCGCTTTGCCGGCAGGGAGGGTGGGCGCTGATCAAGGTCGCCAAGCCCGATCAGGACATGCGCTTCGACGTACCCACGGTCGGCCCGGACACCATCGCCAACCTAAAACAGCACGGCGCCAAGATGCTCGTCGTCGAAGCGGAGAAGACGCTCATCGTCGATCGGGAGGTCACGCTGGCCGCCGCCGATCGCGCGGGCATCGTCTTCATGGGCGTCAAAGACCGCTGAAGCCATCCGACAACGAACACGCGATCGTCGGTCGGGCTTGGGGATATGGTGGCAGGCGGTCCCGGCCTGAATGCAAGCGTCGGCAGAATGGCGTTGCAAAACCGGGCGATTTCGAGTACAATTCTTGCCGCATGGGGGGAGTGCTGCGCGACGTGGGTTGATTTCACGATTGATTTTCAACATTTGTGGAATATGGGGCGCGTTTTCTTGCCTTTCTTCATCTAGTAGCGTTCTCACCGAGCGGCGAGAATGGCAGCAGAGTGTCCCTATTGACTGCGAGATCGAGCCATGAGGATCAATCCACCACATTGTCTCCGTGCATTCCAGACCCGCGTATTGGCGTTTTCCAGGAAAACTGCTTGTGCCATAGCGCTTGTGATGGGGTTGTGGGCCACGCCGGCTGGCGCGCTAACTGTTTATACCAGGCCGGTCGCGACGTCCTCGACGGACGAGACCGCGTTTGGGCCCGATCAGGTAGCCGCCGGTACCCATGTCGTCTACAGCAATACCAATGCCGACCTACTCTTTCCGCCCGGCCCGAATCGACGTATTGCCGATGGGCTGTTTCTGACTGAGCTTTGCGGGTGCCGGTTGACGCAGTTTGAGGTGACAGTCGGCGGCGGTGGCGACGGCACGGGTCCGGGGTTTTCAGTGGATATCGGACTGTACGAGGGATGTCCAAACGATGGTGGCGTGCTTATTCCGGGCACGGCGGCTTCGATAACTCTTCTCAATGATGGACTTCACGTGGTTGTCGTGGATGTGTCGCAGGATCTCATTGAAATCCCGAGCCACGTTTGGGTTGCTGTTGAGTTTGACATGGCCGGGGTCGGTTGGCTGGTCGGCGCAGCGCCTGAAATCGGATTCTCTGAAGACCTCTATGACCACCCTAATTTTCCTTGCGTCGCGACGTTTACCGGCAGTCTTTACGCCAGCTTCGCCTCGCGCGTGTCTTGCACGCTGCCCGGTCCGCCAACCATTCAAGATCCGCTGCCAGCCGACGGCGCGACGACGAACACCGACGTGGTCTTGGCTTGGAATGGGGCGGTTCCGCTTCTCCGCAGCGAAGCACCCCCAGATCCCCAAGGCGAGTTGGTGACGCCCGACAACTTCGTGTCCGGATTCGAACATCCAGACGTCTTCCTGCGGCAAATGAAGGAGGCCATCGCCCGCGGCGAAGTGCCCGACCCGGCAGCCGTCAAGCTACCTGAAGTGGAGCCGCGTACCCGATTCGGGCCGACCGAAAGCAACGTGGCCGGGTTTATAGTTCCGACGGTGACTCCCAGCGACATTTTCGTGTACGAGGACTCGACGGATTTGCTGGCATCCACCAATTTCTCCAGTGGAGCCCTCTTTGCCCTCATGGCCAACGCGACCAACGAGGTGCTGGCCGCCCACGGCGACAACTTTGATTTCGTCGCGTTCTTCCTCAACTTTGTGCCGGATCACCAAATAGGCGCCGCTTTCTACCTGGGCATTGAAAACGACGTGGCCGGGATCGGGCTGAACCCCTTTAACAATCGGCCCTCCTTCGGAATCCCCGGCGACAACGTCGAGGGTTGGGTGATGATGTGGCGGGGCAGCGATTGGTCCGAGGGTTACTTCACCTTCACGCAATTGGTAATGGGCCAGGAGTTTGAGCATCGATTCGGCATGTTCCTCAATCCGCTGCCTGGGGGACGCCCGCTCCAGGGCGACAACGGGGCGTGCGGTCGCGGGAGTCACTGGAACTTCCGCGTAGACGGCCAGGGTTCGGGGATGGAGATCGCCGAGTGGGTCGGATCGAATCCCGCCAGTCGACAGGGCGGCACCCTTAACTTCAACACGGACATCAGCGACAGCGTGTTCAGTTATCCTGATCTCTACCTGATGGGCTACGTTTCCGGGCCAGAGATGGATTCTGGGGCTGCCGAGCTTCGGTATATGGACGACAACGCCAACTGCGCGGGTTCCTACTCGGGCCCCATTTCAAACTGGGGTTCGCAGGACATCGTCGCAACGAATGGGACGCGGAGTCCGAATTTTCTACAGGCGCAAAAACATTTCAACACGGCTTGGGTGATGATTCATCGACCGATTGCGGTTGGAGGACATTTGCCCAACAGCAGCGAACTCAACCATGTCGTAAACATTCTGAACACCTGGAACGACGTATGGATGGCCAGCACGCTGAACAAAGGCACCATGACCAATGTGTTGGAGCCGCCGCCGGGACCGCAGTCGTGCGTCGAAACGTACGACGTGTTGCTCGACACGCTCAACCCGCCGACCGCCGCCATTTGCACCCAGACAACGCAACAGACGTGTAATCCGGGCGGCCTGACCGACAATGAGACGTACTTCTGGCAAGTGGTCGCGACTAACGACCTGGGAACCACGCAGGGGCCGGTGTGGACGTTTTCAACTTCCAACGCTGGGGCGGACTGCAACGGCAATGGCATCCCCGACGACGTTGACATCGCGCAGGGAACCAGCACCGATTGCAACGCCAATCAGATTCCCGACGAATGCGACCCCGACGGCGATGGCGACGGCGCTCCGGACGCTTGTGATCCCTGTCCACTCGATAATCCCGACGACACCGATGGCGACGGCGTTTGCGATTCCGCGGACATCTGCCCCGGCGGCAATGATTTTCTCGACACCGACGGCGACGGCGTTCCGGACGCTTGTGATCCCTGCCCCGTCGATAATCCGGATGATTCGGACGGGGACGGCGTTTGTGATGCTGCGGACATCTGCCCCGGTGGAAACGACAATCAGGATACCGATGCGGACTCAGTGCCTGATTTCTGTGACCCGTGCCCCTTGGACAACCCGGACGATATCGACGGCGATGGCATTTGCACGTCGGGTGACAACTGCCCGTTGCCCAACCCCGGCCAGCTAGATTGCCAACCCAACGGCATCGGGGATGTGTGCGATCTCAATGCAGGCACGTCTTTGGACGCAAACGCGAACGGGATTCCCGACGAGTGTGAGGTCTTTCCGCCCGATTCTCCGCTCGCCGAGGATGGCTTGCTCGGATCCTGCGTGCTCGATACCGACTGCCTCAATGAGGCTTCCTGTGTTGGTGGTGTATGCTACGTGCCCAAGAATCGGTACATTTCGGTTTCCGCCAATCCGCTGAATGCGGGAGCGCTGACCGCCCGCCGGATTCGCTTGGTCGACGGCGCCAAACCCGCACTGCTAGGCTGGATCGGGTTGCCTGTGGCCCACGTCCTAAAGGGTCCGGAAGTCAACCCTGTATTGGTATCGAGAATCGTCGATCAGCCCGCCTACGCGGACTGGACCCAGCTGGCCGCTTTGACCGTTCATGTCGGTGATTGCGCGGTTTCCCCCGGACATCGGTATCAGGTGCAAAGCATCGTGGAGAACCAAGATCTCGGCCTTGAGGCGAATTTCTCGGCGCCGCTCGAGCTGCCCACCGTTTTGGTGTGGGGCGATGTCGCGGGTGGCCCATCGTCACCACCGGATTCGACCGCCAACCTTGTAGATGTTCAGGCTATTGTCTTCGGATTCCTTCTTCAGCAGAGCGTCCCGTCGGTCAGGCTCGACCTCGAGGGAGCCGGGGTACCCAACAACGTCCCTGATGTCGAGGCTGTTAATTTTGCAGACATCATTCGGGCCGTGCAAGGATTTCAAGGCGATCCGTATCCATTCAGCGCGCCACTCGGTTGCCCATAAGCGGACCGGTCAGGCTGGCCCCCCATGGCTTTCGCGTGTTTGTCAGCTCGGTTATCGGCCACAGATAGAGCAATCCACCCGCGTTTTCGGCTTATCGCCTCCGGTTCGAGCCGAAGATCTGGGTTGACCGGCGGAGCGGGGCCGGAATGAGGTCGCGGTATTTTGCGTTCGCAAAAAACCGCGTGTTCGGCACGCCTTGGGCGTCCGATTCCGGAACTAGAAGGTAAGTCCCACAAAAAGCATGGATTTTTTTGGCAGATCACGCTATATTATGGAACGATCGGGCCTGGAAAGGGCTCGATGGGCAAGAAGCGTCTTGGTCGCTTGGCCAAGAATGTGGGCTCGGATGCTCTGTTGGATTCGCCGTGCTGAAGCGTTAGGCGGCGTAGTGCCAGGGTGGTGACGGCCACCGGGAGCGCTCCAATTGAGGCCGGCCTGCGGCAGGTTGATTTGTTGCGAATCAGTCCGCCATGGGGGTCGTGCTGAGGGTTCGTCTGACAGTCTAGTCACGTTCAGCGGAGACAGGATCGTGTTGTCGCTACCTGTGGACTCGGTCGATACCGTCCAGTGGAACGTCGATCCATAGATCGCCCGCTTCTCTTGATTCGGTCCTTGGCAACCGTCTGGCGAATGCCGGGCTCATCGAATGCTGGGCTCATGGGGTTGCCGCGGCGGGCCGGTTTGGATCTCGCGAACAGGCGCTCGAAACACGAGCATCTTTGATTCAGGTCTTCGGCTTGGATCGATATGAGAATGGGCATTGAAGGCATATGGAAACGGCTTCTAACGAAGAAGTGTAAATATCACGTTCTTGGGATTCTTCGGGCAGGGTTCACCGGAGGCAATGGAAAACCAGAACGCGGCAATGAGTTCTTGGAGGACACAGATGACAGGTTCAATGAAGTTTGGTCTCGGTGCTTGCTCGATGGCACTGCTCTTGGGTGCCGTGGCGGCGCGGGCTGCCACCCCAGCGACGCAGCCGGATCAGCTGGCTGTAACGGAATACACGAGTGAAGGTGTTGCGGAATTTTTCCTGACGCCCGATCTTCCCGCTGAGTGGGCGCTGGCGCCTTCTCGGTTTCACCCCGAAGGTGCCATCATCACCGTTCCCATGGACGGCACTTTTCAGATTCAAAACGGCGCCAATGGCCCAGAGGCCATCGGTGGCGAACTCTTCGCCCGCGGCCCGGCCATGACGCTCACCATGCGCGACGTTGAAGAATCGATCAACCATCTGCGGATAGGATTCGGCCAGAATCACGTCGGTACGGTGCTGTTCGGTTCGGACGAGCCGGGTACCGGATGGGGGCATCCCATCTTTGTTGTTGACGCCACCACGGCCCAAATCCACGACGACGGCACCGCGACGATCGACGCTGTGGTCCGGCTGGATGGTCGTTTTGCGGCGGGATTCGGAGCCGCGGAATTCGGCAACGCCCTGATCGGCACCGTGCGCATCGATCTGGCGTTGCTCCGTGCCAATGATGTCTTGATCGACGCGCCCGGTAGTGGTGATGGGTTGGATCCCACCGGCTGTCCCGGTGGCGGTCCTTGCGGAACAAGCCCCGATGTATTCTGCCTTGAGCTCGGTTCCAATTTGCAGAAGTATGGAACGATGACCGTGGATCCCTACGGCGACGGCAATTCGACGCCGGTAACCGCCTATTCCATGGATACGACGTCCTGCAACCAGGGCGACGAATGGGCGATCTGGCTCGCCAATTCTGCCAACCATCCCCTCGTCGCCCAGAGCGTGTTTAGAATCAAAGACGGCAGACTGGACCAGATCGGCATGGCTTGGTTGAAGCACACTTGGTGCGCGGCGGACTTTTCCAGTTGCCCGGGGCCGACCCACAGTGGGAACGGCACCTGTGACTGGATGACCGTCGGCGTGGGCGATGTGTACAGTGCCGGCCTGAATGCGACGCAGTCGGATCTCGGTCCTCGATCAGACGTGAACGCGGCCAGCGGCCAGTATCCCTACCCCTACACGATTCACTTCAATGGGTCGGGCAACGCGATTTTCAAGCGACTGCAGGTTCGAAACACCGACTTGAACCCCGCGCTCAACGGCGGCGCCAAGTACCTCGCCGAAGGGTATTACCTGACGACCGATGAAGCTCAAGCCGGGTTCAACAAGCAATACAACAACGCTATGTTCCGCAAGGTCAACATCGGTACGTTTGTCGGCGGCGGCTACAATCTGAGCTTCACCGGTCCACATAACACGCACCGCACGGCCCTCGAGGGTTGGGTAGCGCTTGCCAACGATCCGGCGGAAACGGGTTTTTTCGATCCGGACGATTGGAAGCCGACCTTGCGAACGCTGTTTTCCACAGAGGACAACGCGCCGCTGGGCAAGATCCAAGTGGGCTTCAACGTGACGGATCTCGGCGGAGGCATGTGGGCGTACGATTACCACGTCTACAATTACAACTCGCACCGCAGCATCAATAGCGTATCGATCCCACTACCGGCCGATGCGACGAGTGTGACCACGGATTTCCATTGTCCGTTCTATCACAGCGATGCGCCCCCGGATAACACCGCTTGGAGCGTGACCAGTACACCGGGAGCCAGCGTCGCATGGTCGACGGGGGATTGGACGAGCAATACCGACAAGTCCGTCAATGCGATTCGCTGGTCCACGGGCTACTCCTACCATCTGGAAACGTCATCGCCACCGCAAAACGCGCTGATCGACCTCGGCATGTTCCGACCGGGCCCGGGTGCGGACGTCCTTCAAACCTCGGTGCTTGGCCCTGGTGCGGACTGCAACGGCAACAATGTCGCCGATGGAGTGGATATCAGCTCGGGCGGCTTTGCCGACGACGTCCCACCGGGCGGCGACGGCATCCCCGATGTTTGCCAGGAAGAAATCCTCTTTGGCGAACTGGCCGCGTCCAGCGCGACCACGTTGGATTACCAAATCAACGGCGCCTCGTCTGGGCAGCTATCTGTTTCCGTTGTCGGGACAAGCCCAGAGAACGCGTGTGTGTCCGCTTGGTTGGCGCTTGACGGTTCGATCAGTGCGACGCCCGTCGTAGCGACGCTGGCGGCATGGCAGGCGGCCGAGCCGATCACCGTCTCGGGCACGGAGATCATTCCCGAACGGAGCTACGAGTTCACCGTCTTTATCGATGGCGTGATGGATCCGGCGAGCGCCTCACAGGCGACCACGTTGGTCTGGGGCGATGTCGATGGCGACGGCGTCGTCACGCTAGGTGACGCCCTAGGGGCCGTGCTGGATTTCCAAAGTGGCACGGTTAGCGCCTTGACGGATATCGAACCCTGCGGTGGCAATGATACGGTTAACACGGGTGACATACAGCGCATCGTGTTGGTCTTCACCGGCGTCTTGGGTCCCTATCCGTACGGCGCTGAGTGCACGTTGCCCTGTCCATAGGACGCGGCGCCCTGCCCATAGGGCGCGGGGCTCTGTCCATAGGGCGCGGGGATCATTACGTATGATCGACAATCCGGCCAAATGGCTTCTTCATCAGTAGACGACGCACCCTCGGGTCAGCAAACCCGGGGGTGCTTTTTTTTTGGGGTTTCGGAGGGGGTTTTTCTGAGCAAGTAACAAGTATGTGGAGACAAGACAATGACGATTTCAATGAAGGTAGGTCTCGTTGTTGGCGTTTTGATGGTGGCATGCGCTGCAGAGAACGCTTGGGCTTCCAGGTCCGATGCTCGAACCGAACGGGTCTTGGTGACGGAGTTTGCAGGTGAGGGCGTGGCGGAGTTCTTCCTCACGCCTGATCTGCCTCGGGATTGGCTGCTCTCCCCCTCCCGGTTTCATCCGGCCGGCGACATCATGACGGTGCCGGTTGAAGGGCGTGTTCAGGTTCGAGAGGGCATGGGTGAACTAGAATTGGTAGACGGTGAGATGTTTGCGCGCGGCCCGGCGTTGAGCCTGCGGGTTGGCGACGTCAAGATCGCGCTCAACCATTTGCGCGTAGATTTCAAACCGGATCGAGCCGGCCTGATTCTCTACGGCTCGGATGAGTTGGGTGTCGCGTGGGGGCGGCCCGTGTTCGTGATCGACACGACTTCGGTTCAAGCTTCCGATAACGGCGCTCTTTCGATCGATGCCGTGGTCCGGCTAGACGGCGATTTTGCGGCCGGGATGGGGGCCGAGGCGCACGCCAACGCCATCATTGGGACGCTGCATATAGACATGGTGCACCTTGATACCGGGTGGTCCGCAGTCGAACAGATTTGGATCGACGCGCCAGACGCGCCCGGCGGCGGGCCGATCGAAACCGGCTGTCCCGGCGGCGGTCCGTGTGGCACCAGTCCCGACGTGTTTTGTCTTGGAGTCGGCGACATCTTTCAAAAGTACGGAACGCTGACCGTGGACCCGTACGGCGACGGCAATCCGACGCCGGTAACGGGCTACACCATGGAGACGTGGGCATGCAATCAGGGCGACGAATGGGCGAGCTGGATTTTCGGCAGCGCCGACCATCCGCTCATCTCGCAGAACGTCTTCAGAATCAAGGACGGGCGTTTCGAACAGATCGGCATGGCCTGGTTGAAGCATACCTGGGACGCGGCTGACTTTGGTATCTGCCCGGGCGATACGCACGAACCGAACGCCACCCATCTATGGATGACCATCGGCCTTTTTGATATTTACAGTGCGGGATTGAATGCGGTACAGGTGGATCTCGGTCCGCGCTCGGACGTGAACGCGGCCAGCGGCGTGTATCCCTATCCGTACACGATCCATTGGGACCAGTCGGGCAACTCCATCTTCAAACGCTTGCAAATCCGAAACGACGACCTGGATCCTTCGCTCAATGTCGGCGCCCACTACCTTGCGGAAGGCTATTACCTGACGACCGACGAAGTTCCGGCGGGGTTCAACAAGCAGTACAACAACGCGTTGTTCCGCAAAGTGGATGTGGGAACCTTTACGGGTGGTGGTTACAATCTCACGCCCATCGGTCCACAAAACACGCATCAGACGGCCGTCGAAGGCTGGGTGCAACTTGCCAACGACCCGGCGGAAACGGACCACTTCGATCCCGACGATTGGAAGCCGACCTTGCGATCGCTGTTTTCCACCGAGGACAACGCGCCGCTGGGAAAAATCCAACTCGCCTTCAACGTGACCGATCTGGGCGGGGGCATGTGGGCCTATGACTACCATGTCTACAACTACAATTCCCACCGCTCGGTCCGTTCGGTGTCCATCCCGCTACCGACAGACTCGGCCAGTGTGAACATGGCGTTCCATGCGCCATTCTATCACAGCGACGAACCGGTTGATAACGTGGCGTGGAGCACGGCCAATACGCCGGGCGGGACCGCCGAGTGGTCTACCGATATCTGGACCATCGCCAACGACAAGTCGGCCAACGCGGTTCGCTGGTCCACCGGGTATTCCTTCCATCTGGAAACCTCGTCGCCGCCGGACAACGCGCCGATCTCCCTCGGCCTGTTCCGGCCGGGCCCGGGCGCGGACTCGCTTGAAACCCTAGTGCTCGGCCCCGGTCCCGACTGCAACGGCAACAACGTTGCCGACGGAGTGGACATCAGCTCGGGCGGTTTTGCCGACGACGTCCCGCCGGGTGGTGACGGCATCCCGGATGTTTGCCAGGCAGCGGCGCTGTTCCCCGATCTGGTTGCGACGGGCGCGACCACGTTGGAGTACAGCATCGGCGGAGCCTCAAGCGGCGACATCTCGGTTTCGATTGTCGGCATCGGCGCGGAAAACGGCTGCGTGGATGCCTTCGTCTGGCCGGACGGGTTTATCAATGGGACGCCGATGTCGGTCCCGCTGTCCACCTGGCAGGCGGCCTCGCCGATTGTAGTTTCCGGCCCGGAAATCATTCCCGATCGAGCCTACGAGTTCACCATCTTGGTCGACTTCGTCCCGGACCCGACGACCGCCGTGCAGGCGACGACGTTGGTCTGGGGTGATGTTGATAATGACGGCACCGTCACGCTGGGCGATGCCCTGGGGGCCGTGCTGGATTTCCAAAATGGCACGGTTAGCGCCTTGACGGATATCGAGCCCTGCGGTGGCAATAGTGTGGTTAACATGAGCGACATACAGCGCATCGTGCTGATCTTCACCGGCGTCTTGGGTCCCTATCCGTACGGAGTTCAGTGCACGTTGCCCTGTCCATAGGGCCGGTCGGTCATCCGGATGATTCATGCGGCAATGCGCCACGATACCGGTCTTGAGAAAAAGAGGATTTGTTTGGGGCCAGGGCAGGTTCGCCGGTTGAGGTCGCAGGCTTCGGCGGCTGTGATTTCAGGCTGAAGGCCTGTGCTACAATAGCCGGGGGCAAGCGCCGCGCCGCCCCCGGATCGCACCACCCCAACCGACCGCACCCCGAAGGGGTCGTCTATTCCGTGGGGTGTACGCGACATGGCGCTGAGCCGACCTTTACAGGGTCGAAGATCGCAGGGGGTCGGTGACCGTGGGTCCGCTTGAGGCGGACCCACGGCTACTGTAGCTCAGCCTTTCAGGCTGAATGAGAGACCGGCGTTGATGCTGCAGCAAGAGCGACGGACCGGATCGATCCTTAGCGAAAAAGCAACGCTCGCCTACGCGGATTGATTCGCGCGATGGGGCCGGAGCTTGGCGGCCACCAGGAAAAGCAGCGCCAACACCACCAGCCCCCAGGTGGATAGGGTCGGCACTTCGACAATAGAACACGCCCCAGGCTCGGCGAACTCGAACGCGCCCATATCGATTCCTACGCAGAAAACGCGTTGATTTCCATCCAAATCAACGTTCCCAACCACCGCTTCCGACGCGGGATCGCCCGCGTCAATGCATGGAGAATTGCTCGTCAATCGAAGGTCGTCATCCGGCGTCCCAGGCTGTCCGTCCTGCCCCGCTTGCAATTGAAACAGGGGATCAAGCGAGATGTTGCCGCTTCCTATGTACAGGGTCGGAAGATCTTGAACGCATGTATGACTGATCGAAAAGCTTCCGCTGAAGGACATGAGCTGGGCCGTTTCGCCGCCGGAGTCGTCGTCGTTGGCCCACAGAATAGAGCTGGCAATCGACGTTTCGCTCGAATTCCCATTCGATATGCCGCCTCCGCTAGAGCCCAAGTTGTGAACAAACGTGCAATTGTGAACGCTTGCGGTGCTGCTCAGCGAGTTGTGCATCCCGCCGCCCGCCACGCCCGCGGTGTTGTTGTCAAACAAGCAATTGGTGATGAGCGGGGCGCTGGATTGATTGAGCATGCCTCCGCCACTGGGTTGCAGGCCGCCCGTGGCGACGTTGCCCAAGAAGATACAGCCGTCCACCCTGGCCGGGCTGTTGGCGTTTTGCATTCCGCCCCCGCCAATGGCCTGGTTGCCGGAGATCAGGCAACCGGAAAACGTCGGTTCGGAAGACAGGTTGAAGATCGCGCCACCGAGGGCGTCGGCGATGTTGTCGCGAAAATCGCAGTTCGTGTAGGTAGACGCACCCTGGAGGTTGTACACGGCTCCGCCGTCGCTGGAGGTGTTGGAAAGGAATTGGCACTGTTCCACCGTGGCGGTTGCGCCAAAAGCGTACATCCCAGCCCCCTTTGCGAGCACATGGTTGTCGCGAATGATGCAGCGGCGAATGGTCGGCGATGCCGGGAGTGGGAAAAGAAAAATGCCACCGCCGCGGTCGCTCGGATTCGAGCCGTTCGCGTACGCGGCCGTGATGGTGAACCCATCGAGCACGGCCGTGGCGTCGATGTCGCTTCCGGACACGACGTGAAAGCTGTTTTCAGCGTCGTTCCCGCCGGTAAGGTCATCGCCGTTGAGGTCGCCGGAAAGGATGGATTCGAACAAGGTCGGGTTGCGCTGATCCGGATTGGCCGAATCGCAGCCGGAAAACCCGCCGAGTATGGCGACGCCGGATTGTAGCCGAAAGCTGTCCACGCGATTGCCGCCCGCCTGGGCCGGCGTGTAAACCCCCTCGGCAACGCGAATCTCATAGATTGTGCCCGGAATGGTGGTGGCCAGCGCTTGTTGAAGGTCCGAAAATGCGCTGCACCAGGTCTGGCCATCGCGTGTCGCGTCAGTCGCGCTGGCATCGACGTGGATGACCTCCACCGCGGAGGCGGCCTGTTGGCTCGACGCCAACGCCAAGAAAATCAAAACCGGGATCAAGCGAGTGTTCATGGACTGCCTATTGGTATTTCGCTCCGAAAGCCCCAAGTGGAATCCCCCTCCACTTCTTCGGATTCTACGCCATTTATCGTTACAATTACAGCCCAAAAACAACGCCGCGAATCGTGAAAACCTGCGTATTGGTTATGTCGGAGCCTGAAGGGGCCGCGATCTGGTCATGCGCTAGGGCCGTCTCTAGAATGAGTGCGCGACGAACAGCAGTCCAAGAGCGTCAAAGCCGACGATTGTGCGTGGCGCCCCGGCCGATTCGGATTGGTTATCGGCCGTACATCGCGATGCCCAGGTGGCTGGCAAGGGCATAATCGTAGCGTGGCATGGTGCGCCGGTGTCGGCCAGACCCGCTTCGATCAACGCGAAGTAGGCTTGTTGCTCGTTCGCAGCGGCGTCCTTGGAAGCGAATCTACATGAGCGATCCAAACCCCGTACCTCGCAAGGCTGGCCCGCCACGTCGCGTGCGCTACGTGCCCGCGATCGGGCCACGATTGGGCAAGCTCCTGATCGTCCTGTTTGCGTTGTTTGCGGTGTTGGGCGTCAATAGTGTCTATCTGGCAAGCATCACGATGCTGGAGTGGGTCACCAAGCTCACGTATCAAAACTACTTCTATCAGTACATGTTTCTGATCCATCTGGTCTTGGGCCTGTTGATTGTGCCCCCGTTTATCGCGTTCGGAGTGGTTCACACCAAGAACACGTACAACAGGAAGAACCGTCGCGCCGTGCGCGTGGGGTACGGGCTGCTGGTGGTGGCTTCCGTGCTTCTGGTTAGCGGTTTGGTGCTGACGCGCTTGGACATCGGCTCGATTCGCATCGATGTTAAAAACCCTGTTGCGCGGAGCACGGCCTACTGGCTGCACGTTCTAACGCCGCTGTTGGTGGTCTGGCTGTTCGTGTTGCACCGGTTGGCGGGCAAACGCATCAAATGGAAGGTGGGCGCAACTTGGGCGGGGGCGGCCGGCGCGTTTGCTGTTGTGATGATGCTCTTTCACTCACAAGATCCGCGACAGTGGGATGTTGTCGGTCCCCAATCCGGCGAGCAATACTTCTTCCCATCGCTTTCGCGCACGGCCAGCGGAAATTTCATTCCTGAAATCACGCTCATGCAGGATGAGTATTGCAAGGAATGCCACGAGGATGACCATGAGTCCTGGTCGCACAGCGCGCATCGGTTCAGCTCGTTCAACAATCCGGCGTACCTGTTCTCCGTGCTGAACACGCGCAAGGCGCTGTTCGCGCGGGATGGCAACGTGCAAGGCTCTCGATTCTGCGCCGGTTGCCACGATCCGGTCCCATTCTTCAGCGGCGCGTTCGACGATCCCAAGTTCGACGATCCGGCGTACGATCTGACTTCGGACGCCGCCGCGCAGGCGGGCGTGACCTGCTCGGTCTGCCACGCGATCACCAAGATCAACAGTCCGCGTGGCAATGGCGACTTCACGATCGACGAGCCGGCGCACTATCCATTTACCTTCAGCGAATCACCGCTATTAAGGTGGGTCAATCGGCAACTCGTCAAGGCCAAGCCCGCGTTCCACAAGAAGGTGTTTCTCAAGCCGCTGCACAAAGAGCCCGAGTTTTGCAGCGGATGCCACAAGGTGCATCTGCCCGAGGAGCTCAACAACTACAAATGGCTACGCGGTCAGAATCATTACGATTCGTTTCTGCTTTCCGGCGTGTCGGGTCACGGTGTGTCGAGCTTCTACTATCCCGAAAAGGCGGAGCCCAACTGCAACAACTGCCACATGCCGTTGGAACCTTCCGAGGACTTCGGCGCTCAAGACTTCGACGAATCCGGCGTGCTCAGCGTCCACAACCATCAGTTCCCGTCGGCCAACACGGCCCTGGGCCATTTGCTCGGCGCTCCGGATTGGGCGATCCGGAAGCATGCGGCGTTCAATGAAGGCGTGATGCGCGTCGACATCTTCGGGATCAAGGAGGGGGGAACCATCGATTCGCCGCTGACCGCGCCGATTCGCCCGGACGTGCCGATCCTCAAGCCCGGCGCTACCTACCTGATCGAAACCGTGATTAGAACGGTCAAGATGGGGCACCTGTTTACGGAGGGCACGACGGATTCCAACGAGATATGGCTGGACGTGACCGTGCGCGCCGGCGATCGTGTGATCGGCCGAAGCGGCGGGATGGATCCGACCGATGGGGCGGTCGATCCCTGGTCTCACTTCGTCAGCGCCTATGTGATCGATCGCGAAGGCAATAGGATAGACCGGCGCAACGCTGAGGACATCTTCGTAGCCTTGTATAACCATCAGATTCCACCCGGCGCCGGGGATGTGGTGCACTACGCGCTGAGCCTGCCCGAGGACGTTTCGGGACCGATCACCGTGGACGTGGCGCTGCGGTTCCGCAAGTTCGATACGCTGTATATGAGTTATTTCCAAGGCGACGCGTTTGTGGGCAATGATCTTCCCATCATGACGCTCGCGACAGACCGGGTGACGTTTCCCATAGGGACAGGTGATGGCGGCGGTGGGGCGGTTCCGGGCAATCACGAACCATCCGAGATTGTGCCATGGCAGCGGTTCAACGACTACGGCATCGGCCTGCTGCGCAAGGGAAATCAAGGCGCCAATCGCGGTGAATTGCGCCAGGCAGAGGCGGCGTTCGCCGAGGTCGAGCGACTCGGGCGCCCCGATGGACCGGTCAACCGCGCCCGCGTCTATTTCAAAGAGGGGCGGCTTGATGAGGCGGTACGCGCGCTCGGAGCGGCCGCCGCGTTTGATCCCCCCGCGCCGCCTTGGACCGTGGCGTGGTTCACCGGGCTGGTCAACAAGCAAAACGGCTTTCTCGACGAGGCCATCGCCGACTTTCGCAGCATCGTCACCATGGATACGGAGGAAACGCGCCGTCGCGCGTTCGATTTCTCGCTGGACTACCGCCTGCTCAATGAACTCGGCCAGACGATTTACGAACGCTCCAAGAGCTACCGCGATCCGCAGCAAGCGCCGCTCCGAAATCAGATGCGGCTAGAAGCCATCACATGGTTTACCCGCACCCTTGAGATTGATCCCGAAAACACGACCGCCCATTACAATCTTGGTCAGATCTACGCCCAGATGGGTGAAAAAGAGATAGCGGCGCATCATCGGAAATTGCATGCGAAGTATAAGCCGGACGACAACGCGCGGGATCGCGCGTTCGCGGCCGCCCGGCGTAAGAGCCCGGCCGCCAATCACGCCGCCGAAGCCATCGTCATTTACGATCTGCAACGCGATGGGGCGTTTGGCTTGGATGAACCACCGAACAAGGTTGCAACTCATGAGTGATCCAGGCCCCGGCGATCCGCACGATCAGAAACCGCAACACGAAGAGGAGCTCGTGGCCGCCGACGATGCGATCATCGGCAAGGCATTCAACTGGTCACTGGTCGTGTTGGCCGGAGTAGGTGTGGTTGCGCTGGCTGCGTTTCTTTGGATGCAACCGGAGGAGTCGGGCGAAGCGCCGGCGGCGGTGGCAGTCGCTCCGCCCCGAACCGTTGGGGCGGCCGCCGATCCCCCCGACGTTCGGTTTGACGATGTCACGCGTTCTGCGGGGATTTCATTCGTTCACGTCAACGGGGCAGCAGGTGACAAGCTTCTTCCTGAGACGATGGGCGGCGGCGTGGCGTTCTTGGATTACGACGGCGATGGCGATCAGGACTTGCTCTTGATCAATTCCATGCCCTGGCCGGGTGACGCAAAGCCGGATCAACCGCCTCCAACCATGGCGCTCTACCAAAACGATTGCACCGGCGCGTTTTCAGACGTTACCCATGCGGCGGGGCTAGACACGTCCATGTACGGCATGGGCGTTGCGGTGGGTGATTTCAATGGTGACTCGGCGATCGACTTCTTCGTGACCGCCGTCGGGCGGGATCATCTCTTCGTCAACCGCGGCGGACGCTTCGAGGATATCACCTCCACGGCGGGCGTGGCCGGCTCCGACGAGGCGTGGAGCACGTGCGCGACCTTCTTCGATTACGACCACGACGGCGATTTGGATCTGTACGTCGGCCAATACGTCCGTTGGTCTCGCGAGATTGATTTCGAAGTGGATTACAAGCTCGTGGGCGTCGGCCGCGCGTATGGTCCGCCGATGAACTTCGAAGGGACGTATTCTCACCTCTACCGAAACAATGGGGACGAAGTTTTCGAGGATGTTTCACGCGCCGCTGGCCTGCACATCGCCAATCCCGCTACGGGGCGGCCCGTGGGCAAAGCGCTAGGGGCCGTGCCGGTGGATCTGGATCTAGACGGCTGGCTGGATCTGTTCGTCGCCAACGACACGGTTCAAAACTTCCTGCTGCACAACAACCGCGACGGCACATTCGCCGAGCGCGGCGTCGAATTCGGCCTGGCGTTTGATCGAAATGGCAGCGCAACCGGAGCCATGGGCATCGACGCCGCCTACTATCGCAATGACGACGCCTTGGGATTTTTCATCGGCAACTTCGCAAACGAAATGACCTCGCTCTACGTGTCGCAGGGCGAATCGACGCTCTTCGCCGACGAAGCCATAGGTGAAGGAATCGGCGCGCCGACCCGGCTCATGCTTTCGTTTGGCGTGACGCTCTTCGACTACGATCTGGACGGTCGATTGGATTTGCTTCAGGCCAACGGCCACCTGGAAGAGGCGATCAACCTCGTTCAGCCAAGCCAGCATTATCAGCAATCGGCGCAGTTGTTTTGGAACTGCGGTCCGGGCTCGCGTGGATGCTTTGTCCCGGTTTCAAGAGCCGCCGCCGGCGATCTGGGGACGCCCATCGTGGGGCGCGGCAGCGCGGTGGCCGATATCGACGGCGATGGTGATTTGGACGTGATCCTCACGCAGGTCGGACGAAGCCCGTTGCTGCTACGAAACGACCAAGCCATGGGCCATCATTGGGCTCGGTTTCACTTGGTCGCCGATCCGCCCAACACGTCGGCGATCGGAGCGGTCATACGCGTATCGGCGGGTGATCTTACGATGCGCCGTCGCGTCATGCCTACGCGCAGCTATCTCTCGCAATCCCAGTTGCCCGTAACCGTTGGCCTGGGCGGCCATGACCGCATCGATGAGCTTGCGATTACCTGGCCCGACGGCACACAACGCATCCACCGTGATCTGGCGGCAAACCGCGCCTACACGATCCGGCAGGGCGAGGACGGCGTTCGGTAGCGCATTTCTGTTCTTCCTGTTCCGAGCCGCGGGCTTCAGCCCGCGCGGTCCGCAGGCTCGCGCCAGCGGCTCTGGATCAGAGCACCGGGGCGCAAGCCCGGTGACATCCTGCAGCGGAAGGTCCGCAGGCTGGCGCCAGCGGCTCTGAATCAGAGCACCGGGGCGCAAGCCC
>CAZYXP010000023.1:0-28457 GCA_964651325.1 uncultured Phycisphaeraceae bacterium | reverse complement strand
TGTTCCCGGCCTTGCTGCCGGCCCGTTCGATGGCTTGCTCCAAGGTGTCCGCGGTGATCACGCCGAAGGTGGTGGGCACCCCGGTTTCGAGCCCCACATGCGCAATGCCTTTGGCCGCTTCTCCTGCTATGTATTCGAAGTGCGAGGTCTGCCCGCGGATCACACACCCCAAACAGATAATCGCGTCGAACTGCTCGGACTCCGCCAGCTTGAGCGCGACCTGGGCCAGCTCAAATGCCCCGGGCACGTAGACACAGGTGATGTCCTCGTCCTTGCAGCCGTGGCGAAGCAGCGTGTCAATCGCGCCGCCGGCTAGCTTGCTCGTGATGAACTCATTGAACCGGCTGATCACGACGCCAAATCGCTCACCGGCAACGCTCAATTGGCCATGGATGTTCGTAGGCATAATCGGTACGCACCTTCACGGGGAAAGACGTCTTGGGAGCCAAATCACTTCCAAGCGGCAAGGTACGGGTTTCGATTGGCGCGGTCAAGCCGAACCGCGTCCATCAAGCAGGCGGGCTACCCCAGGGAACCACCGGAAATTCGCGTAGGCGCCGCGCGCTCGCGGACACGCCTCAAGAGTGCTCCGATTACCGCATTGGGAACATCCGCAGGGGCGACGACTTGTTCAACCGCCCCCATTTCGGCCGCCACTTTGGGCATCCCGTACACCACGCAAGACGCTTGATCCTGGCCAATCGTCATGGCGCCGCGCTGTTTCATGTTGAATAAGCCCTGGGCGCCATCCGCCCCCATGCCCGTCAAGAGTACCCCCACCGCACGGCCGCCCACGTCTCGTGCGACCGAATCGAACAAGACGTCGACGCTGGGGCAATGTCGATTGACCAGATCGCTGGTCCCGTAAACGATGCGTAGTCGGCCTCCGACACGCGCCAGACTCATCTGGATCCCGCCACGCGCCACGAAGGCCCGCCCGGGCTCAAGCAGATCGCCATCGACCGCCTCGGTCACCGTCATGGCACTGAACTGATTCAAGCGATCCGCGAAGGACTTCGTGAACCCCGCCGGCATGTGCTGAACAATGGCCACCGGCGGAAAGTCCGGAGGCACGTGCGACAGCAGTGTCTTAATGGCCTCCGTGCCTCCGGTCGAAGCGCCAATCGCGATGACATGGGATTCAGGGTTAAGCCCGGCGGATCGAAGGGTTCGCCTTCTCGTAACCGAGGAAGCTGGAACGTGCGGCCGAACGGGCATGGCGATGGCCGCCGCCCGGATCTTGTAGGCCAGATCCTCGCCCAAATGTACCAGCGCCTCGCTTCCGCCTCCGGAGGGCTTGGCCACGAAGTCAATAGCGCCCCATTCAATGGCGGTAAGCGCCGCCTGACTGTTGGCCGCCGCCACGCCGCTGCACATGATCACCGGAACGGGATAATGCGCCTGGAGCTTCCTAAGAAACGTCAGCCCATCCATGCGCGGCATTTCTATGTCGAGGATGATGACATCCGGTCGTGATTGGATGATGCACTCGCGGGCCTCGTAGGGGTCCTTGGCTTTCGCAACGACATGGATGTCCTCCTCGCCCGAAAGCGCCCGGGCGAGCACAGCGCGTACGGTCGGGGAGTCATCCACGATCAGCACCTTGATGGGCTTAGTGACCCTCAAATCGCGCTCCCATCCTGCCCGAAAACTCCGCGTTTGACGGTGCGAAACCGGTGATGTTTGGCTCGCCTCAATCCCTTCGGTAGATCGTCGGCTCCACATAGGTCAACGGATGTTCAATGTTGCTCAGGCTTTCGGAGTGTCCGATCAACAGGAATCCCCCCGGAATCAAATGCCTGGCGTAGCGACCGACCAACGCCGCCTGGGTGGCTCTGTCGAAGTAGATCATCACGTTGCGGCAAAAGATCACGTTGAATCCGAATCGAAACGGAAACGTCGGCGTCATCAGATTGAATCGTGCGAACGTAATCCGTTTGCGTAGCTCCGGTGAGACGGCCAGCATCGGGCCGCTGTCCGTCTGAGTCTTGCGCAAGTAGCGTTGAGACAGCGTCGCGGGCACCGTTCCGACGCGGTGCGGTTCGAAAAGCCCGCGCTTGGCCTGGTTGAGCATCTGAACGGAGAGATCTGTCGCTAGAATCTTCGATTGCACTCGTGATTGACCCCGAAGCGCATCGTCGACCACCATGGCGATCGAATACGGCTCTTCTCCGCTCGAACAGCCGGCGCTCCAAATCCTCAGCGTCGCGTCGTTGGTGTTCCACGTCGGATCAGCCGCCCACTGCGCAACAGTGGTCTTGAGAAAATCGAAATGATGTTCTTCCCGGAACAGATGCGTCGTGTTGGTCGAAATGGCATCGAGCAACCCGCTGAGTTCGCGACCGGTTTGATCCTCTAGGACATGCTCGTAGTACGCTCGATACGAAGAGAATTCACCCGTGCGGAGACGTTTGCCAAGCCGGGCCCGCATGAGCGGCATCTTCTGGTCGCCGAGGTTGATGCCGCTCTTCTTGTATACGAGGTTCCGAAAAAGTTGATACTCTTCCGGGGTCAGGTCCGCTCTTTCCGTCTGCGTCTGCATACACCGACTCCCGATTGGTCCGAGTTGGAGCTGTGTCAAGCTTTGTGTGGCGGCGCCGTACGCCCTTCGATTCCGCAACCACCCCGAGCCGCGGGCTTCAGCCCGCGCGGCCTCTTCTCCGTTGCCCGACGACCGCCACCCGAAAACCCAACGAGTCTAATCGCCGGGCGTATGGAGTAGCTGCAACCACGCTCCGTCCACCGACAGCACGGCGACGTCTTCCATCGCCTCATCCGGGTCCAGCAGCGTGGGAGATACCGCAAGCTCCACGACCTCTGGAATGGTGAGGTTGAACACCTCGTCGATGCCGTGTGCGGCGGTCACGTATTGGCCGCAAACGACATTCATGAACTCCTTGACCGCATCGTGCGATTCCAGTTCGCCGGCCGCTTCACTCGACTCCAATCCCAACAGATTCATAGCCAGTTGGGTGGCAAAGGTTGCCGTGCATGTCAGGTCCAGCGTGCCGGACACCGGCCCGACATAGCCGATCGACGTCTCCAGCCACCGCTCACCGACCGGCGGGTCAGTCTCACCGTCATCGGTAAACATGAAGGCAAGATTGGCAAGCACCTCAGAAAGAACCGTCGTCAGCGTCAATGTCGTCTGGTCCTGCATTTTGGGTAACTCCCAATAGGGGTATGAGCACCTCTCGGAGCTGCTCTGGTTGGAAGGGCTTGCGGACATACCCGGCCACGCCGAGCTCGCGTAACTGCTCCATCCGCTTCTTGCTTCCTTCCGTCGAAGCGATCACGATCGGAATATCCTTGAGCTTCTCGTTTTGCTTCATGCGCGTCAGCAGTTGAATGCCGTTCATCTTCGGCATGTTGATATCGACCAACATCACGGCCACGTCATGCTCGAAGAGCTGCGCCAGCGCCTCGATTCCATTGGCGGCCTCGTGGAACGCTCCGACGTCCAACCCGATCATCCGCACCGTTCGTTTCACCATCGACCGGATGGTGGCGGAATCGTCTACGATCAGAATGTCGTTGCTCATCGTTCTGCTCCTACGGGCCGCCGTGTCTTCGCTTCGTCTCCGCCGTCGAACAACTGCTCCACGCGCTTCAAGTCGATAACCGTTTCCGCGCCGACCAGCTCCAGGTCGTTCTCGCAAAGGCCGCGCCGCTCAAGGACAGTGGGATCCGCACGGTAGCACAAGCCGTCCTCGCCCAGCCCAATACCCAGCAACAAACAGACGCAGTTCGCCAGATAGACCGTATCCACCAGCGCATCGGGCGGATCCAGCGTAGACGGCACGTGGTGATAACGAATGCATCGAACGATCGCGGGCGGCAGCTTCCACTTTTCCGCGATCATGCCCCCCACTTCCTCGTGCGAGAAGCCCAAGACCCGCTGCTCCGCCTCGACGAACGACATGCGATCGTCGGTGACCAAGTGGATGATTTCGGCGAAGCTGTCGGCGACGTACTCGTTGAGAATCACCTTGCCGATGTCATGCAGTAGCCCGGCTGTGAATACGAGATCGGCGTTGGGAAGCCGCAGTCGCTGGGCCACCAGCGACGAGGCGAGCGCCACCGCCACCGAATGCTTCCACAACACCCCCGGCTCCAGCCCGTACCCTTGTTGCTTGGACGCCAGCATGTTGTTCGTATGGATCGACATCACCAACTGAAGCACCTTGACCGTGCCCAGACAGAGCATGGCGTCATTCAAGGAAGTCACCTTTCGGGAAAGGCCGAAAAACGATGAATTGCAAAGCTTCAGCACCTGGCCGGTGACGGCTTGGTCGTATTTGATCGCATCAACGATGTTGTCGAGCGTGCTACGCGAATCCCTCATCACGTTCATGAGCTTGAGCGCGGTATCCGGAAGCGGTCGAATCGATCCGACACGATCGATGATGTCTTGGGCGCCGTTCACAATTCGATCTCCTCTCCGCGACTCTTGATCGTGCAGCGACCGGTGCTCACCTCCAGACGTAACGTGCGGCTGAGCGAGCCACCGACATGCTCCGCTTCGATCAGGATGCCGTTCTTCCAAAAGAGCTTTCTGAGCATGATGTAGTTCCGTTTGCCGATGTTGAATACGCCGCTGTCGTCCAGGAGTTGAGAACCGCCGGCAATCTTGACGATCAGGCTCTTCTTTCCGGCGCCCAGCGCGTAGGTGGCGCGAAACAAAGCTGGAATCCCGGTGTCGGCGAACATGGCCGGATTGGCTTTGGCCTTTTCCGGCGAAAGCGAAGACTCTGGCAGCATGTAGTGTAGCATCCCCCCGACGTGAACCTTCGGATCCCAGATGGCCACACCGATGCAACTCCCAAGAGAATAGGTCACGAGCGTGGTTCGAGGATCGTCGGCGGCCTTAGCGTCCGCGATATCAATGACTTCATCCATCGCACCCCCCATTGCCCCAAGGCAAGTACCCGGTGCGCACTGCGGAAGGCCCGCACTTGCCCCATCCCCTCCGGATCATTGGGCTTCCTCGATGTCGACGCCCACGTTAATGAATTCAGTCGGACATTGGGAACATGCACTTGGGCAGTCGTCCGGCCCTTCGCCGAGATCCGGATCGAAATCGGCCCTCTGTGCCCTGCGAAACGCGCAATGATCGCCCGCACCGGGTTGCAAACACGCTTGTGCATCCATCGCCCAGCACTCCGCGCAGGTGATGCCGAAGCCCGTCGAGTCCGCCGCCAGTTCATACGCCAGCGTCTCCAGGAGCGTGGCGACCGTGGCAAGTTGGCCCTCGGGGAGTCGTGAGATGCATCGTTGAATGCGCGTCCGTTGAATATCAAAAATGCGCCGCGCCGATTCCACGCCCAGCGGCGCCAACTCAAAAACGGACGAGTCCAAAACGTTCGGCTCGACGGGCCCTCTGACCAGACCGCGATTGACCATCTCGTACATGGTTTCCCTCATCGCGCTCGTGCCCAAACCCACAAACGCGGCGATGGCCGATAACGTCTTTTCGCCGTGCCAGCGCAGAAGCCGCAACACAGCAAACCCGTTCGTCGGCAAGCCTTCGGCCTCGGGCACCTCTCGCTCCAGCACGGCGTACGTGGCCTGGGAAAGCTGTAATAACGATCGCCAGATTCGCGTTTGATCTTGTTGCATGCCTACCTCGTTGTTTTGCCCAGACCGTCAAATGGGCGAATACGCCTTTCGCTGTCTCTACCTCACACTCGCCATAAGCGCTGTGGCGCGGCGTCAGGACAAGACCAACTCTTCAGACGCCACCACCGTGTCAATGTCCAACAGGATCTTTACGATTCCATCGACCTTGCCCATGCCAAGAATGAACGACGTGTCCACGGACGCGCCCAGTTTGGGCGGCTCCTCGATCTCCGTCGCGGGAATATCGTGTACTTCCTGGACCGTATCTACGATGATTCCCATCGCGGACCCCGTGTCCACCACGATGATGCACGTCTGGTCGTTGTAGGGTTTCGACGCCATCTTGAACTTGGATCGTAGATCAATCACCGGAATCACCTTGCCTCGAAGATTGATCACGCCACGAACAAAGTCCGGCGTCTGCGGCACTCTTGTGATGTCCATGATGCCGATCAGTTCGCGGACCTTGAGGATCTCGACGCCGTAAGCCTCTTCGGCCAGTAGGAATGTGAGATACTTGCTTCCCAACTCCGTAGCCGAATCACAGGCGGACACGCATTCCACTAAGCTTTGGTTCGTGCGTTCCAGGGTGGCATCCATGTAAAGGGACTCCTAACAGGGGGACAATGCTTGTGCATTTTCGTCGACGGAATCGCTCTTGCTCTCGACGCCGGGCATGGAACCAGCGCCTCCCATCAGCGACCCCGGCGCATCGCCGTTCAACGTATCTTCGGACCGTCGACTGGCATCGTGAGCGGCGACGATCCCCAAAACATCCAAAATCAGACCGACCCGCCCATCGCCCAGAATCGCTGCACCGGAGATGCCGCGCAGGTCCTCAAACCGCTCACCGAGCGATTTGATGACCACTTGCTGCTGACCAAGCAGCTCGTCCACAACGATTCCGATCTCACCGCCGGCGTATTGCGCGATGACCACCATTGCCTCACACGGATTGACGCGTTCGCCGATCCCGAAGAGCGGTCCCAGCGGCACCAGCGGAATCAAGCGCCCGCGAACATTGAGCACGGCTCCTTGGTGCTGCACCGTCGTGATTAACTCCGGATGGGGTCGAAGGGCTTTCTCGACCGTGACGGTTTGGATGATGAAACGCTCCGTCCCCACGCGTAAGACCATCCCGTCGATGATCGCCAGGGTCAGCGGGAGGCGAATCGAAAACGTGCTGCCCTTTCCCAAGGTCGAGGTGATGTCACACTTGCCTCGAAGACTCTCGATGTTGCGCCGGACGACATCCATGCCAACCCCTCGCCCGGATACACCCGTGACCTTCTCGGCGGTCGAGAACCCCGGAGCGAAGATAAGGTTGTACGCCTGCTCATCGGAAAGCTGTTCCTCGGGTTGGACGATGCCCTTCTCGATGCCTTTTTGGATGAGCACGCCGGCGTCCAGCCCATTGCCGTCGTCCGCAATCTCGACGACGATGTTGCCACCGCTGTGGAAGGCGGACAGCGTAACGCTGCCTGACTCCGGTTTCCCCACGGCGCGGCGCGCATCCGCCGATTCGATACCGTGATCCACGGCGTTGCGAACCATATGAACCAGGGGGTCACCGATTTGCTGGATCACGTTCTTGTCCAATTCGGTGTCTTCTCCGGAAATGCTCAATTCCACGCTCTTGCCCACTTTTCGCGAGACGTCGCGAACAAGGCGTGCCATTTTTTGGAACGTCGGTCCGATCGGAATCATGCGCATGGCCATGGCGGCGTTCTGGACGTCGCGAACGATTTTCGTCGCGTGCGTAACGTCTTTGGTAAGCTTGGAATCCGTGGTGGTCTGCGGATTGGCGCTCACCTGCGTCTGAGCGATCACCAGTTCACCCACCATATCCACCAACGCGTCGAGCTTGGCGGTGTCGATACGAACGGACTGTTCGCCGGCCCCGGACTTTCCTGACGGAGGTGACGTACTCTTGGCCTGCGGACGAAGGGCTTGGCTGACCTGTTTCGGACTGGCGACGCCCATCTCGATCAACGATTCACCCAGTTTGGGCTCCCTCGCTCCGCGTTGCTGTTTCGCCACCGCGAAGTCCACGACCTCTTGGGGCACAGCGCCTTGTTCGACAAGATTCTCGCCCACTTTGTTGTCGGATGCCCCGGCGATCGGCTGAGTGCCCACCGGTTCGATCCGACCCGCAACCACATCTCGGAGGTTTGCGATTATGATCTCGATCGGCGGTTGCGCAATGGCTTGCCCGGACGGGTTCGCGACGTCATTGCGAATGCCTTCAAACTGCATTTTGAGGATGTCCACCACCTCAAACACCAGATCGATGAGCCCCGGGGTGACCTTTCGGCTTCCCTTGCGCGCCTGGTCAAGCAGGGTCTCCGCCTCGTGCGTCAGGCTTACGATGTCGCGCAGATTGAGGAAACCCGCCGCGCCCTTGATCGTGTGAAACGGTCGAAACAGCGAATCGATCGCCTCCGCGTCCTCCGGTGCCCGCTCCACATCCAGAACCGCCGCTTCAATGGCATCGATGTGTTCGCCGGCCTCCTCGAGGAATCCGGTGACAAGTTCTGCGTCGTCGCCCCCGATCATGAGCGGTTCCGACACGTACGGCGGCTGAGCGGGTGGCGTTTGTTCCGCGGGGTCGACCTCGACTGGAGCGTGATCGGCCTCCGGCACGGCGGCGTCTTCCTCCGGTGCCACTTTTCGATCGTCAGGAAACTCGCCGTCCTCGAACACCCGATCCAACTTCGCAGCAACCGCCGCATCGCACTCGACGTGCCCGGCGGCGGCCTTGTCCGGATGGGAGTCAAGCGTTCCAACCAACGTGGTTAGAATAGACACCGAATCGATGATGTTCGTCATCGCCGAAACGGCGTCTTCGACCTCTCCAAGGATGAGCCCTTCCAACGCCCTTACCAATGCCACGGCCACATCCTTACCCTCAGGTGGCAGCGTGCCGTCTCCCGCTCCTACCAGTTCCGCGCACACCGCATGCATCTGCGCCAGCATCGGAAGGTCGTTCTCGTCGACTCCGGCGGACAGATCCCGCAGCTTGTTGACGCAACCATGAACCGAATACTCTTCCGAGGTTGGGTCGTTCATAAATCACCTGTTCCTTCAGTGACGCAGACCAGCGATGGTCGGCTTTCAACGCTGCATCCGTCTGAATTACTGCAAACCGTACCGGCAAGCCCTGCCAGAGTCTCACCAACAAGCGCCTGCCGTACCAGCTCGTTCAACCGCCGTAAGCCTGTGTGTGCCGTACACATGCCGGCGGTATCACGTTGACACGATTTCGGACGCAATCGCGCGTCATCTTCTGGCGGATTCAATGCATCCAGCACTTCCGCGACTGAAATCTGATCAATCGGCTTCATCAGCACGTATCCGCCGCCACGGCCACGAATGGACCGCACTAGCCCCGCGTTATTGAGACTCCATAGCACTTTTGCGGCTTGATCTCTAGGAATGCCAAGCTTCCCGGCCACCGAAACGGAGGATTGCGATGTGCCATTTTGCACCTGATTCAGATAGCACAGCGTATAAATTCCGTGCACCGCTGTTCTGGAAAACACCATCGTTCAAGACCTCGACAGGGCTGAGGATCAATTCTGGCTTCTTGCTAATACTGGCATCGTCTCTTGCCGAAGTGCATCTTAGAACAATCCGGAGACCAGAAATCGGGATTGGGGACCGGAGGCGAACGCCGGAGCACTGACACGGGTTTCTGAGAAGAACGCTGCGGTCCCGCGGAAGCTGTGCTACAGCCAACACCGTTCTTGTCGACGTCAGGGCTACTAGATGAATTGAAACGCAGGTCGATCGGCACATCGAACAAGGCCGCGCCTGCGAGGAATCAGAAAGGAACGCCGATAATGTCGCTTTTTCGCAATCGTGGAGTGGGAGCCACGATCGGAATGGGGTACGCCGCAGTTGGTCTTGTTCTCATTGGAGCGGTGGCCACGACAATCTGGCAGGTTCGACGCACCGCCGCGGTGACCAACCGCGTGATCGAGCTTCGGGCACCGACCGCACAGGCGAGCTTGGGAATGATGAACGGAATGAACCATTCGCTAGCGGCGCTACGGGGATGGATGATTCTAGGCAAGGAGAAGTTCAAAAACGAACGAGCCTCAGCGTGGTCAAGTGAGATTGAGCCGGCTCTGGCCACGATGAAGGAGTTCGCGACCAATTGGACGGACCCGAAGAACCTTGAGCGACTTGAAGCCATCGAGTCGAGATTGACCGATTTCAAGGTGTTCCAACAAGAAATCGAGGAGATTGCGCAATCCTCAGAAAACATGCCCGCGATGAAGCTTCTGCTTGAGCAGGCAGCGCCGCGCGCGAAAGTCCAGGCCGAAAACATCACCAGAATGATCGACCTCGAAGCACAATACGATACGACCGCCATGCTCAACGCTTCCAAGGCGAGCGTTTCCGCCATGCAGCTAGCCCGGGTGGTTGCCGAGCAGGTTGCGGCCGACCGCAGGTATTACACCAAGAACGTCATTGGAAAGCTCAAAGCGGAGATGCCGGACTTCAAAGCGGGCGCGGATTACCATGATACCCAAGGCGCGATGCCTCTACCCGCCACGTTTGTGCGCGAGAGTTCGAAAGCCCTCGACGAAGACGCCGGCTATCGGTATGACCTGGTGAGCAAGTGGAACATCAACAAGAAGATGGGGCTTCGCGACAGCTTCGAGGAACGGGCTTGGCAACGATTGGGGCAAGACCCCGACAGTCCCTACGGCGAATTCATTTCGTCGGCGTCAGGCGTTGAATACCGTTACGCAACGGCAGACGTGGCCAGTGTCGCCGGGTGTGTTTCTTGCCACAACAATCACCCGGACAGCCCAAAGACGGACTTCAAGATAGGCGACTTGATGGGCATCCTCGTCATCAACACGCAAGTCACGGATGATCCGAAGTTGATGGAGATTATGATGAGCGTTGCAAACAGCGGTGGCACGGCCAGCAGTGCAACCAATGTGCCGCGCGAATTGGATCAGATGCTGCTAAGGCGAAAGGGTCTGCTAGGCATGATGGCGGACGTTCGGGGAACACTGGGCTTGGGCCTTGGAGCTATTCGCGGATACTTGCTCTCCGGAACCCCAAGTTTCAAGAAACAGTTCGAGACGCTCTGGGCCAAGAACACAAGGCGTTTCGGTGACCTCTCCGAAAACGTCGACTTGATGACATCCGAGCAACACGAATCCTTCGAACTCTTCGCCAAGGCTCGCGAGCAGTTCGCCCCCTTGCCGCCTAAGTTGTTCGAGATTCGCGGAGGCGATGAATGGAACCTGGCCAACAAATGGTTGGGGACAAAGGCAGCCCCCACGGCCTTCGCCATCAAGGAAAACCTCGACGAGATGATCACCAGTCAGCAGAGCCTCATGGACGCAGATATGGTGGAAGGAAAGGCCTTGACCACGTTCTTGATGACCGTTGAGTGGGTGCTGCTCGGTGCGGGCGTATTCCTATGCACGCTTCTCGGGATCATCATCACTCGATCAATTACCAAACCGATCAATCGCATCATCGAGGGCCTCAATGAAGGCGCCGACCAGGTCAACGACGCCGCCGCGCAAGTGTCTACCGCAAGCCAGCAATCCGCCGAAGGGGCCAGCGAGCAGGCCTCTTCGCTCGAGGAGACCAGCTCCGCGCTCGAGCAAATGGCGGCCATGACACGCACCAACGCGGAAAATTCAAAGGAAGCCAATGGCCTGAGCGCTCAAGCAAGGGACGCCGCGCAGGCCGGCGACACCACCATGCACAAACTCAACGAGGCCATGACGGCCATCAACGAGTCGTCCGGACAAATCAGCAAGATCATCAAGGTGATCGAGGAAATCGCCTTTCAGACCAACCTGCTCGCCCTCAATGCGGCCGTGGAAGCCGCCCGCGCCGGTGAGCATGGCAAGGGGTTCGCTGTGGTGGCCGACGAGGTACGCAACCTGGCCCAGCGTGCGGCCCAAGCGGCCGGCGAAACCACCGGACTCATCGAAAACTCGGTCACCAAGGCCCGCGACGGTACGGAGGTGGCCGGCGACGTGGGCAAGGCGCTCGCCGCCATCGTCGGTGATGTCGGCAAGGTGACCGATCTGATCGACGGCATATCCAAGGCCAGCGAGGAACAGGCTCAGGGTGTGGATCAGGTCAACACCGCTGTTTCGCAAATGGATAGAGTTACGCAGCAAAACGCAGCCGGCGCCGAGGAATCGGCAGCCGCCGCGGAGCAGTTGTCTGCCCAGGCCAACACGGTCAAGGCGGCCGTCACCGAACTCGCCCAATTGATCCGCGGAGGCCAGTCGTACAGCTCACAAGCGACAAGGCCAGGCAGCGGCGCCGGGAAGACTGGGAAACATGGCCGTGCGAATGTCGCCTCGCTTCACCCAAGGGGATCAACTGCCCCAGGGAGAACGGCAGGCGTCTTGGCGGCGAGCCAGGCTACCCCAGCCGATTTCTCGGAGGACTTCATGACGCTCGATGATGACGACACCGGCCTGAAGGATTTTTGATGGTTGCAGCCGACGCCATGGCGCCCAATTGGGTTGAAGCGGCGATTGGATTTCAAGGCCGAAGATACGTACTGAGTTTGGCGGAGCAGGAACGAGCACCTATGACGCCTATGGGCAACCGCCGCAAGGCTGGGCATGATGCTCGCTGCGCCGTGTAGAGATTTACTGGAGACTAGATAATCAGCGTGAGGCAAGAAATGACAACGACTCTGGTTGATCAACGGAAAGAGGGTGCTGCGACCATGTCGCAAACGGGTTGCGAAGAAGATCACAAGTACCTCACGTTCAAGCTCGCGGACGAAGACTACGGCGTAGAGATACTCAAGGTGCGCGAGATCATCGGCGTGATGGACATCACGGCCGTCCCTCGGATGCCCAACTGCATGAAGGGCGTGATCAACCTGAGAGGCAAGGTGATCCCGGTCGTGGATCTGCGCCTGCAGTTCGGCCTCGAAGAGCTGGCGCACGGCAAGCAAACCTGCATCATCGTGGTCGATGTCGGCAAGGAGATCGGGATCATTGTGGATACGGTGTCTGAGGTGCTGGATATCGAACCTGCCAACGTGGCGCCTCCGCCCTCAATGGGAATCACGATGGACACCTCGTTCATCCTGGGCATGGGCAAGGTCGGCGACGCCGTGAAGATTCTGCTCAACATCAACAAGGTGTTGACCGCCGACGAACTGTTGGACGTGGCGTCGGTAGTGAGCAGCGCTGAGTCAACACCATGTGATGCCACGCCAACGGCGTAACCCTATTAGCCAAGGCCGAGAAGATGCGATCAGCGATCAGCGATCAGCCTGAGGAGTCGGCCCGTCCGCCCTACCGGCTTGCCGCGAGCGAGAGTTGTCCGATGGCCTCTCGATTCCTATCGTCAAACGCAATCGCGTAGCCCCGCGTTTCACGTCGACGACCTTGCCCCGTAACCGCTACGTTGATTCCCACAAACGCGCCGCGCGCCGTCAGCAGCGGCCCGCCGCTAAAACCGGGCTCGAGCGAGACAGTGCTCTCAAGGAGATCGTTGTAGTCGCGCCTACCAGAGGGGTCGAGCTCACGTTGAAGTGAAACACGCGGATTCGTCAAGACTCCTGACCGGAATTGATGCGCGCCATCGTGGCCTTCTGCGGAGACCGCCACCACGGCATCCCGCGGCCGGACCATCGCACGCGAGGGAACCAGCGGCGTCAATCCGTCGGAGTCGATGCGCAGGACGGCAAGATCCAGCCGAGCGTGGGCGACCACCGCTTGAACCGGACACTCCCTACCGTCGCGAAACACGACCGTGATGCGATCCGCGTGACGCACTACGTGTTCATTCGTCAGGATCAGGCCGCCGGCCGAGATGACGACGCCGCTGCCACCAGATCGGTTGGAGACGCCATACGTATGCAGCCCCGCCAGGGTCGTAGTGGGAGATGGTTGCGGGGTAGTCTTGACCCACACGACCGAGCTCTGGACGCGCTCGGCCGTTCGCTTGAGGGCACCCTGCCGACCTGAATCAACCCGGGTCGGCTCAACGGCCGCAGTGTGATCCGAAATGCCGGCTTGCGGCATCCTGTCGCACAAGGCTTGCCATTGCTGTCTGGCTGCCAGGTAGGATGCGCGTTGCCCTGACGCGCATCCGCACACAGTGCACACGGCCACGGCGCACAAAAAAGCCGCAATTCGCATCGCAAACGCCCCTCCCGCCGGATGGATTTCCGGCAGAAGAAATTTACGATACGAATGGCGGCATTTCGCGGCTGCAGGCCACGACGATCCTCAGCGTCCGCTAATCGGTCGTCGAGGTCACGGCTGATAGTTTTCCGTAAGAATTCATGGCCGATGAATACTGTCGCCGAACTTCCGCCATACGGGCAGATCGGGCGGCCACGGCCAAACCGGTCAGCGACGCACGAAAAGATTTGACAGAAGCACGCACGCCGTCGCGATCGGCGACTGCCACCGACGTCAGACGGGCATCGGAATCCCAAGGTCCGGTTTCCGCGAGCAGTTGCTCGGCTTTGGCGCCGAGAAGCCGCAGGGCGCGGGATCGAGCCTCCCGAACGGGCTTGCGGACCGCACGACGCTGGTGCATGGTCACCCGGCCATACAGTGCCGAAACTTCGTGCATACCCGTGGCGGATTGGCTGATGCGTGCGGTATTGCCGTCAGCGGCACAGGCACCCAGAAAAAGGACTCCCGTGGCCATTGCGACGATGCTCGAATGGCGGATTGCTTTGAACATTGCTATCGACCTCCTCTGGCCTGATATCTGAAACCTCGGTGACGTTCACCATTGTTTCAGTCTAGGCAGCCGTTGGGGCGGAATCAACGAAGGCGTGCGGTGTCGCGTCCCGGCACGGACCCGAGGCGTCAAGACCTTGCCAATCGGAACCCGAACTACTCAGCGCCTGCAAACAATCCGCTGATAGGCGCTAGTGCCGATAACGTATCGGTGGTTGTGCCCGTTACGAAGTCGAACACGCCCGCGGCGGCCGCGTCACGCAGTTGCGTGCTGCAGCTCGCACCATATATCACAGGCCCCGAGGCCGCCAGAATCACAATCCAACGCTTCATTTTCTTTAGCATGACTGGCTCCTATATCCGCATGTGCAAGAGTTACATGCACATGCTCAGGTTCAAAACGACATTTGCAAACGAATGCCGGCCACGAACGCGTCACGACCGTTCTTATCGGCGCCGGGGCTAACGATGTATTGAAGATCCGCTGTAATCACCAACCATGGGTGAACCGGAGCGGCATAGTACAATTCATAGACCGACTCCCGATCGCCGCCCTCGAGGGCGCGCAGATCGTCACTCAGAATCCCTTGTGCGAAGCCCAAGCCCACGACGTCGTCGTCTCGGCTCGGGATCATTCCTTGGTATTGGGCGCCGATGCTCCAGAAGTGTTCCACCTCGTTGGCCTCTTCATGGGCAAACCCGTATCGCGTGAACAGGCCCAAGCCCTGCGTGTCCGAATCGTCATCGGTAACTTCTTTGTAAAGCATCTGATCCATGCTTATATAGAAGCCGACATCGTCACGTTTGACCGGCACGGTGGTCAGTCGCCCATCCAAATCATTGAAAAAGCGATCCTTCGGCTGCCCGTCATACCAGAGTCCGAAACGATAGCCGCCGGGCAACGAGCCCCGATTGCTGTTGAAGGTTGGCAGGAACCCGACCTCGAGCGCTGCGAAGAAGTAGTCTTCATCATGAAACGTAGTCCGGAAACCTGTCTCGCGACCGTCTGCCTGCGCATCTGCCACAACGAGCCCCAAGTAGAACCAGTCCGTCGGTTCAAACACGAGTTGAGCGCCCAGCCCAAAGTCGGGCATGGGAACGGTCGCGTTGTTAACCATCGCGGGGTTCAGAAATTGGGCCGTCTCATCGTTGGCGTAGGCATTGGTTTCGAAATCGACGCCGACGTCCATCTTTCCAATGCGAAATCGGACGTTGCCGTCAAACAGCGAGTGCTCGTACCAGGCTTCATCGACAACGATGGATATGTCCCCGCCCGCATCTCCGTTGACGCCGAACAGGCTGCCGACCCGATCCTCTCCGATTCCATCGTTCCAATCACTCTCGGCCAGCACATAGAACATGCCGCCCGACCAGAGGCCCAGGGCCTCAAAGTCCAGCGTTAACTCGTAATCCGCGCTTCCGCTGATTCTGTGCCCGTGGTGGGTTTGCACTCCGCCGTGCACATTGTGCTGGTAAATGTGTGTCAGCGAGATACCGAGTTCAATCCCTTTGTCTTCCATCGATGTTCGGAATCCGCCCCAATCACCGGTCAGCCGATCGTTGTTGAAGTCAAAGAGTGTGGCTTGCCTCTCCTCAGTCTCCTCCGTTTGTTCCGCCGAAGCCGAATCCGCCTGTGCGGCGGACGAAGATTCATCGAATTCATTCGCCAATACGACGATCGGCGAGAAGAGAAACAGCAGGAAGTTTTCGCGGCGTATCATGGGCGTCCTCCCTCGTGGGTATGGTCAATGCTGTGTTGCCCTCGAAACGCCGCATGACAACTGTTGCACGTCGAGGTGAGCCTGGCGAACGCCTGCCGCACTCCCGCGCGATTCTTGGCGGCGGCCGCATCCGCAAGCGAAGCGGCGTTGGTCGCCAGCAAACTGGCGAGCCTCCCGAACGTCGCGTTGTCCTCGGCATTTGAATTGGTGAGGTCCGCCGAATCCATGATCTCTGATGCATGCCCAGCGATCCGGCGTGCGTGTTCTTCCATGATGGCGAATTTTCGGTCCCTCATCCGGCGTACGGGCATGCGCTGCGCGCGGCGGTAGGTCTTGTCGATTTGCCCCATGACGTCATGCAATGCTTGGCAACAAATCGGAGCCAGGGCGGCGCGCCCCGTGGGAGCCGTATCGTACACACGCAGTTCGGCGAGGCACCCACCCACCAGCGTAAGCCACACAACGGCGAGCACCGCCCCTATGGCCGTCCTACGCCGCTCTTGCCTGCCATAGCATGGCTCCTCCTGTAGTGTCGCAACCATAGCATGTCCTTCCAATCGGAGATGAACAGAAACCGCCGCGCACTTGGCTCTTTCAGCCGTTCTAACGTGATCGGTCCTTTGCGCACCAATCTTGAAATCCGACTTCCCGCCTCTTGGCGACCCGAGTGCCCCAAACCTGTCCTACTGGCGTCCGATTATGGGCCATGCCGAAGATGCGGCAGGCTGAGATGCGGGCGATCGCCCAGTTTTCGTACGTATCGCATTGGCGGGGATGCGCTCGTCAATTCTTCCGCGTCGGTGGCAATTCCTCCTTCATGCCGCGGCACCCGGTAAGGGCCAATCTCCAATCCGTCACTTTCGCATCTGGCACGGCGAATCGGGTCTCAGCTTGGCCCAATCCATGCCGATTTTTCTCGGACGTTGGCGAAGGACAAGCGTTGAGTGCAGGCCGGCTGAATCCGCACAGGAGGGTTGCCGAAGAAACATGTGTTCTCGACCCATGACGTCGCACAGATGCCGCCCAAGAGCTAAGCCGCGCTGGATATAGCCTTTGGTACTGTGTGCATCATATTCTTGCGGAGCAAGCGTGACGTACGACAAGGAACAACCGGTTGCATTGGCCATGGCGTCTGGGCCCGCGTCCCGAGCGGCCCCGCACCCGGCAGGCAAATTCCACGCGATCGCCAAACACATTCTGGTCGTGGATGATGACGAATTCATGAGGCTACTTATCTCAACCGTGCTTCGCTCTGAGGGATACACGCTGACCATGGCTGATGGCGGCCGAGAGGCGTTGAACAAGGCGCAGCACAGCCGCCCGGACCTCATTCTTTTGGATTGCGAAATGCCGGACTTGCACGGCCACGAAGTGTGTCGCCTCTTACGCGCCGACCCTGCTTTCAACAATGTGCCGGTGTTTTTTCTCACCGGATCGACCTCGAGCAGCGACAAGCAGAAGGGCTTCGCGGTCGGCGGCTCCGACTACATCACCAAACCGCTCGATCGCGACGAGCTATTGGCCAGGATTCGAGTCCACCTTGATCTCGCCGAGGCGCATAATCAGATTCAGCGTCAAGCCATCATGCTGACCGAAACGGTCAAGCACCAGGCGGGCCGTCTGGATCAAGTCAAAACCGGGCAAGAACGCATTTTGCGGTCGTCAACCTTTGAGGAGATCAAGACGGGCGTCCGGTTCATGCCTGCCTATGAGGCCGGGGGTGATTTCTACGATATCGTGCGCCTCTCGGACGATCAGTTTGGGTTCATGGTGGCCGATGTTTCTGGGCACGACCTGGGCGTCGCCTACCTGACTGGCGCGATGAAGGCGCTGACGGCCAACTTTACGAGCGAGGCCCTTACCGTTTCCGAGACGATGTTGCTGCTAAACGGCGGGCTGACCAAATTTCTACCGGCCGGCCAGTACGTCACAGCGTGCTACGCGAAGCTGTGCACCTCCGCACGCACATTGGAGATTATCTGTGCCGGGCATCCGGCGCCGCTCTTCCACGAACATGGCGGCCAAATCCAGGCGATTGATCTTACCGGAGACATTCTGGGCATGCACGAGTCCGTGTTGTGCGAATCCTCGACGCTAAACGTGCATCCCTTGGATCGTCTCTATTTGTATTCGGACGGCCTTATCGAGGGCTGGACCGATCCCGAGGGCAAGGAAGGCAGCCGCGCATACGGCATGGATCGAGTGGGCGAACTTCTTGCCTCAAAAAGCGATCAGAGCCTGCAAGAGGCCGTGGACTTCGTCGTAGACGAGCTGCTGGAAGAAAACGATGGAAGCGTAGCTGACGATGTTGTTTTACTCGGGATCGAATTCTAGCGGCGACGGAGGAACGTTCGATGTTTGCGGTGAACGAAACAAAATCTCGATTTGAGTTGACCATGTCCGCTACGCTGGATGGGATCGACCGTGCGGACGAACGCCTTGCCGCCTATCTAGAAGCCCACAATGTTGCGGTGGACGCATTCGGATTGCGGATTCTCCTGCGGGAATCCATGCTTAATGCCGTGACGCACGGCAGTGGCACGAACCCCGACAAGACTGTCAAGCTGACGCTGGAAGTGGGGGCCGCCGACGTCACCTTAACGGTAGAGGATTCCGGACCAGGATTCGCCTGGGCGAACCGTGGTCCCGGCTTCGACAGCCTCGACGGCGACGGTGGACGCGGCCTTGCGCTCATGAGCATCTATTCTGATGGCCTGAGCTTCAACGAAAGTGGAAATCAGACCATCCTGAGGAAGAAACTGCGCGATCCGGTTTCAACCGGCGCATCAGTGGAAAACGATTCAGCAGAGGAGCAAAAATGATCGAAACTCAAAAAACGGATAACACGACGGTCGTTCGGCCCAAGGGGGTCATCACAGCCGCCAACGCATCCGACTTCAAGCAAAACCTTCATGATCTCGTCGAATCGGGCGCGACCGATTTGACCATCGATCTTGCGGAGGTCGATATGATTGACTCGCAAGGGTTGGCCGTCTTTGTCGTCTGCCACCAAACGCTGTCGTCCAAGGGTGGCGCCCTAACCGTCGTTACCGACAATCAGGATCTTCGCGGCCTATTCCATGTCATGCGCCTCGACCAGCATTTCACGGTCCGCGGCTCTGAATAATCCCATGAACGCGGTGTGCAAACATTTGGTGCCCAACGCAAGAGGAACCTAGCATGCAAGGCGAAAACGACGAACTTATCGCGTCCTTCGTGGCCGAATCCAATGAGCACCTTGCCGACATCGAGAGTCAGCTCATGGAAATGGAGGAGGGAGGCGCTGATGCCGACCCGGAACTGGTCAACACGATTTTTCGAGCCATCCATTCCACAAAGGGAACCGCCGGGTTCTTGGGGCTCAATTCCATTGGGGCGCTGGCGCATGAGGCGGAGAATACCCTCAACCTCATCCGCAACAACGAATTGGTGCCGACCTCTGCCGTCGTGGATATCCTGCTTCGCTCCGTCGATCTTCTAAGAACCATGGTCAACGACGTGGCCTCGTCCAATGACGTTGACGTGTCGGATCTCTGTGTGGAATTGGTTGCGGCCGTCAGGACCGAGACGGCGCCCGAGAGCCAGGAAGAACTGAATCGCGACGTGGATATTCGTCTGCCGTCCGGCGAACTCACGTTTGTCATGATGAGCCTAAAGGAGCTGGTTCCCCGGCAGCGCCAGGGATGCCACATCTACGTCCTCAAGGCGGACCTCATTGCCGACGTGCAGCGCATGGGACTCAATCCCATCCAGTTCTTGAATCAGTTGTACGACCTCGGCGAGCTCGTGGAAAGCTATGCGAGCACCGTGGGCATAGGGGCGCTGAGTGAGGCGCTTCCCGAATCGTTGATCCTCGTCATGCTCATTGGATCCAAGGCGACTCGCGAGGAACTCTCCGAGAAGCTCCACGTCCCAATCAGCGGCATTTACCACATCGCCTCGCCTGAGGAGACAGATTGGGGCCTCCCCGCAGAAGCATCTACGCCGACCGAGCGAACACCTACGCCCGCGTCAGCAGCGCCGCCCGCGCCGCAGGCTCCCCTACCACCCAAGACCGAGGAGCAACAACTGCCAATTGCCGCCGCCAAACCAGAAAAACATGCTCGCTCCCGCACCGCCTCGGCCACCCGCCAGGAAACCAGCCTGCGCGTCAATGTAGAAGTGCTGGACAAGCTGATGAACCTGGCCGGCGAGCTGGTACTCGGACGCAACCAGCTGCTGCAAATGGTTTCCTCCACGGAGACGCGAGGCATGGAAGCGGTCGCGGCGCGACTCGACCAAGTCACCAGCGAGCTTCAAGAAGCCATCATGCAAACGCGGATGCAGGCCGTGGGGACCGTGTTCAACCGGTTCGTGCGCATTGTGCGTGATTTGAGCACCAACCTCGGCAAACAGTGTTCGCTCACGATCGAAGGCAAGCAAGTCGAGCTGGACAAGGCCATCATCGAAGCGATCGGCGATCCCCTGACGCACTTGATCCGCAACTCGGTCGATCACGGCGTCGAAACGCCTGCGGAGCGTACCGCCAAGGGCAAGGATCCAACCGGCTTGATTCATCTGAGCGCGTTCCACCAAGGCGGCAAGGTCAATATCCGCATCCGCGACGACGGCGCCGGAATCGACGGAGCGCGGCTTCGCGAGAAAGCCGTCGATAAGGGCATCCTCACGCAGGAACAGTCGTCCAGCATGAGCGAGGCGGAAGCCGTCCGTTTGATTTTCCATCCCGGGTTCTCCATGGCCAAGACGGTCACCAACGTCAGCGGTCGGGGCGTCGGCATGGATGTGGTTAAGACGAACATCGAGAAGCTTGGGGGTGTTGTGGACATCGACACACAACTCGGCACGGGCACCACCATCAACATCAAGCTGCCACTGACCCTGGCCATCATACCGTCGATGATCGTGCGATCGGGCGACGACCGCTTTGCCATTCCTCAGGTGAACATCAGCGAGCTGGTTCGGATCAAAGCCTCGCAGGTCATCGAGAAGATCGAGCGGGTCAAAGACGCGGAGGTGCTTCGCCTGCGCGGGAATTTGTTGCCGCTGGTCCGTTTGAGCCGCGTGCTCGCGGCGCCGTCCAAGTATCTTGATCCGATTCCAAGGGAATGGAAGGAGAACCATCGGATCGCCATTGCCGACCGACGTGGCGGAACATCCGAAGATGGCCCTACAAGTAACGAATCGCGGTCGGGAGAGGTTCGCCGGGAGGATACCGCCCCGGGAGCGCTGAACATCATCGTGGTCGAAGCCGGAAACCTGCGATACGGATTGATTGTCGATGCGCTTCATGATTCGGAAGAGATCGTCGTCAAACCGTTGGGGCGCCACATGAAGAGCTGCGAATGTTTGGCCGGCGCAACCATTCTGGGCGACGGATCGGTGGCCCTGATTCTTGATGTGGCAGGAATCGCCTCGCACATGCAGCTGGCCGCGCCCGAACGCACCGAAGAAGACGCTCGGCAGAGCGAACAGCAACAGTTCGATGACGAGAGGCAATCGGTTCTGCTGTTCACGTACGATCCCACTGAGCGGTTCGGCGTTCCGATGGAATTGATCTCGCGCATTGAACGCATTAGACGCCAACAGATTGACAGCGTGGGCGGACAGGAGGTGCTGCAATACCGCGGAGCGTCATTGCCTATTCTGTCGCTGGAAAACCTGATCCAAGCGAAGCCCCGACCGGATTCCGAGAAACTTTGCGTTATCGTTTTTCGAGTAGCCGGGCGGGAGGTCGGCCTGATCGCGCCGTGCCTGGACGACATCAGGTCCATCCCCTCTGAAATCGACACCGTCACGTTCCGCGAACCCGGCGTCTTGGGCTCCTGCATCGTGGACGACAAAACCATGCGTCTGATTGATCTCGTCGAGATCGTTTCCAAGGCCCATGCCGACTGGTTCATCGATGAACAGGCCAAGGAGACGTCCGAAGGCGGGGTGCCGAAGATTCTACTCGCGGAAGATTCGACCTTCTTCCGTAGCCAAATGTCAAGCTTTCTCGAAGCAAGCAACTACGATGTAGTCGGATGTGAAGACGGGCTCGTGGCCTGGAACACGCTTCAAGATTCCGATCATTGTTTCGACATCGTCGTCACGGACATTGAGATGCCCAACATGAACGGTCTGGAGCTCGCACGGAAAATCAAGGGCGCCCCGTCCTTCGCGCACTTGCCAATCGTGGCCGTCACGTCGCTCGCCAGCGAGGAGGATATCCAACGGGGCATGGAAGCGGGCGTCAACGACTACCAAATCAAGATGGATCGCGAGAAGCTTATGGGTGCCGTGAACAGGCTGCTCAAAGAAGTGAAACAGGCCGCCGGATCGCCGGTGACATCAAACTAGATTGGCCCGAGGAGATCAACATGACCACCGTAATGAAAAGCGGCGGAGCAACTGATACGGATCAGCTCGAGTTTGCGACGTTCTTCGTGGCCGACGTGCTGATTGGCGTGGACATCCGGCAAGTGCGCGAGATCAACCGCGAGTTGCGGATCACCGATGTGCCGGGGGCGCCCGAGTGTGTCAAAGGCGTAGTAAACCTGCGCGGCGATGTGGTAACGGTGCTCGACCTGCGGGTCGTGCTCGGCATGGAGCCAAGTGAGATCGGAGCGAGCCATCGGTGCGTCGTCGTCGATGACGGCGGGGAACGGATCGGCCTGTTGGTCGATCGGATTTCCGACGTCGTTAAGGCGAGAAAAGACGATTTCGAGGAGCCACCGGCCAACGTGAGCGGAATCGACGGACGGTTTTTTGACGGCGTATGCAAGCTGGATGGCGCCCTGCTCGTAGGCCTCAATGTCCAAGAGGTGCTCTCATCCGGCGTCGACGCACAGACCGCGGCCACGGGATCCTAGGGAACACTACAGACGATATACCAGGAGTCAAATGAATGAGAATCTCGACGAAAATGTTCACAATCGGCGGCGTCGTGGCTTTGGGGCTGTTTTCGATAATGGGAATCAGTTGGTGGTCTAACCAGAAAGTCACATCAGCCCTTGAAGAGAGCCGACTGCGTACAAGCCAGTGGGTCTTCTGCAATCAGATGAAGATGGCCAATCAGGAACTGACATTGGCGGCCATGGACTCAATCATCGACAAGAAAGATGGAAAACCAACCGGTGAGCGTCTCAAGATGATCAATGAGAGCGCGGCGTTTCTTGTCGAAAACGCTGATCGCATGATCGAAATCGCGGAAACACCACAGGAACAAGCCGCCGCCGAAGCCATCATAAACGCGGTGGGGCCGTTATCGGACGCCGTGGGCGTAACGCTGCTTGATCTTATAGAGCGTAGTGGGATGGAGTTAGCGCAAATCGAATCGGCGTTTGCGCAGATAGACGATGTCGTGGATGAGAGCGGTACGGCCGTTAACAAACAACTGAGTGAGTTGACGGAAATGTGGCAGGCCGAACTCGAATCGGCCGGCAACGCGCGTCTCGCCAGCGGTTTGGCGGCTTCGGCCAACCTGCATGTCGTTCAAGTGCAACAGTGGCTCACGGACATCAGCGCGACCCGCGCGGCCAAGGGCTACGACGACGGCTTCGATGAAGCAGAGACTCATGCTCACGCGTTCAAGCAAGACCTCGACGCATTGGTCAATCTCGATCCCGCTCTTCTCAGTATGATCGACTCCGTCAATGAGACGTTCGATGCCTTCTACGAAAAAGGCAAATGGATGGCCAACCAATACATCGAAGGCGGCGCCGAGAAGGGCAACGTGGCCATGGGCGAGTTCGACGCGTACGCCGAGGACATGGGCAACCGACTAGCAACGCTGGTGAAAACGACCAGTGACAAGGCCGCTCAAGTCCGAGGTTTGCGGCAGCTTTCGGACACCACCAACCATCTGCGTGCCGTCTATCTTCGCATGACGCTTGCGGCCATGGATTCGATCATTGACAAGGACGAAGGACGCGTCTCTGACGAACGCATGGAGAGCATGCAAAGCGCGTCCGCCGGTTTTGTCAAGGACATCAATACACTCACCGAGGGGTCTAGGACACCCAAACAACAACAGCTTATCAAGGCGTTGATGGCGTCACTGTCCGCGTTGGACCGAAACATCCGAATCGATCTGGTCACCCTGATCGAGGCGAGCGGGGCGAAAACCACAATCATCGGGCAGGATTTTGATGACGCCGACGACGAGATCGATGCTGCCGGCACGGCCGTGGCCGAGGCTGTGGCGGTGATCGAGGAAGCGACCAGAGCGAAAGATGAACAGGCCAAACACAACCTGGAAAGCGCCACAGCCACCAGCCGAACCACCATCATGACCGCGTGCCTCGTGACCGTCGTGCTGCTTGCGGTGATCCTGTCGGTGATCGCCCGCAGCATTCTGCAGCCGTTGAAGCAGACCATTCTGCTCGTACAGGATCTGGCCGAAGGCGAGAGCGATCTGACCAAGCGCCTCGATGGGGACCGCAGTGATGAATTCGGCCAAGTGGGTCTCTTCTTCAACACGTTCATGGAGAAACTCAAGGTTACCGTGAACACCATCGTCACCGGCTCTGAGTCGCTAGCAGATTCCTCCTCCAAGCTGCTCGGCACCGCGACCCATTTGAAGGAGGGCGCCGACGAGACAACATCCCAGTCCACCACGGTCTCCGCGGCCGCGGAAGAAATGGCAACCAACATGGCCACCATGGCGGCATCCACCGAAACAATGACGGCCAATGTCCGCACGGTGGCATCGGCGGTGGACGAAATGACCGCCAGCATCACCGAGGTCGCCAAGAACGCCGAACAGGCCGCCACCGTCGCCGGCGAGGCCAATCAGTTGGCCGACATGAGCAATCGGAAGATCGGCCATCTGGGAAACGCCGCCGACGAGATCGGCAAGGTGATCGAGGTCATCCAGGACATCGCCGAGCAAACCAATCTGCTGGCGTTGAACGCCACGATCGAAGCCGCCCGCGCAGGCGATGCAGGCAAGGGGTTTGCGGTCGTGGCCACGGAAGTCAAAGAGTTGGCCAAACAGACCGCCAGCGCGACCGAGGATATTCGAACCCGGATAGAGGGCATTCAGGCCTCCACTGGAGAGGCGGTGCAGTCCATCGGTGAGATCGGCGGCGTGATCGAAAAAGTCAATCAGGTCTCGCGCACCATCGCGTCCGCCGTCGAGCAGCAAAGCGCCACCACCAAGGAAATTGCCCGCAACGTTGCGGACACAGCGGCGGCGTCCGATACGATGTCGCGCGGCATGGCGGAGACCGCCACGGCGAGCAAAGAGATCACCAGGAACATCGCCATGGTGAATCAGGCGGCCAAGCAGGGTGCCCAAGGCGCCTTGGAGGCCAAAACCGCCGGCGAGCAACTAACGGCCATCGCGTCCGAAATGCGCGAAACGGTGGGTAGATTCAAGCTTGACACTTGAAACACCGTGGGGCCTTGCAGGCCCCTGTGATGGTGATTGGTCGCGTGCCAATCACACATGGACAGTAACCAAGTACGGGAGCCATGACCATGAAGAAAGACAATGTCCTTATCGTTGACGACGATAAATGCCTGGCGACGCTAATCAAGGCCCGGCTCGGCGCGGTCGGCATCGAACCTGATGTCGCCTACGCAGCGGACGAAGCCATCGAAAAAATGCAGAAGAACCTCTATGGCGTCGTACTGGCGGACATCCACATGCCCGGCATGAGCGGCGTCGAGATGGTTTCCGCGCTCAAAAACGCAAACCCCTTGGTTCAAGTCATCATGTTGACGTCGGACGTGAGCCTCGGGCGCGTGATCGAATGCGTGGATCGCGGGGCCATGGACTTCTTCTCCAAGACCGAGGACTTGGCAGCCCTAAGCGAAGCCGTTTCTTCCGCACTGAGGCGGGGGGCTCGATGGATCCAACATGTGGGGGCCTCCAAACGAAAGATGCAGAGTGCGGGTTAGACGCGATGAACCAAGATCCTACTAGGGTGCTCGTGGTTGATGACGCGGTGACCTACCGCAAGATTGTCCGTGACGTTCTTGCGAGTGCGCCCGACGTCGAGGTGGTTGGCGTCGCCGCCAACGGCAAGATCGCGTTGCAGAAGATCGAGCAATTGCGGCCCGACCTGCTAACGCTTGATCTTGAGATGCCCGAGGTCGATGGACTCGAGGTGCTTCGGCGCCTCAAGGCCGCCGACAGCCGCGTCGGCGCCATCATGCTCAGTGCGTTTACCGGCGAGGGCGCCAAAGCCACTGTGGCCGCCTTGGATCTTGGCGCGTTTGATTTTGTGCTCAAACCCACGGGCACCTGCCCCGCGGAAAGCGCAGCGCAACTCAAAGCCGATCTCTACCCCAAGATAGAAGCCTTTGCCAAGAATCGCCAGATTCATCACACGCACCTCGAAAACACACCCCCGCCGCGCGCAACGATGCAGCCGCAGGCGGCGGAGGAAATCGGCGAAGTGGCCAAACGCATGGCCGATGTTGCCGCCGGGCGAAGCCAAATGCCGCGCGTGGTGGCTTTGGGGATTTCCACGGGCGGTCCCCAGGCGCTGGCAACGATGATGCCGAAGCTGCCCGGCGATCTGGCGACACCGCTACTCATCGTTCAACACATGCCGCCGATGTTCACCAAGTCATTGGCCGACAGCCTGAACGACAAGTGCGCCCTCACGGTCCTCGAAGCCGAGCAGGGGCAAGTGGTCGAAGCAGGTTACGCCCTGGTGGCGCCAGGCGGAAAGCAGATGAAAGTGATCAAGGAAGGAAACAACAGGGTTGTTCGGATCACCGATGATCCACCGGAGAGAAGCTGCCGCCCGTCGGTCGACTATCTGTTTCGATCGGTCGCCAACATCTACGGTGGAGCGGCCCTTGCGGTGGTCATGACGGGCATGGGCGACGACGGCGCGCTGGGGTGTCGACTGTTGAAGCGGCAGGGGGCGAGCATACTCGTGCAGGACGAAGCGACCTGCGTCGTATATGGCATGCCGCGGACGATCGTAGAGGACGGAACTGCCGATGTCGTGCTTCCTTTGAATCGGATAGCCGACCAGATTGTACAAGCCGTTGGGCAAGGAGTCCCGGTGTGAAAGTAACGGACGAAGACGTTCAGGTCATCTCCAGGCTAGTGGCCGACCTGTGCGGCGTGGTGCTCGATGAGACCAAGGGCTATCTTATTGAGAGCCGCCTGTCGGACGTCGCCACCGCCGCGGGATGTGATACGTTTAGCGAACTCTATTACAAGGTCCGGTACGCCGACAACACGACACTTCAAAGAGACATCATCAACGCCATCACCACTCAAGAGACCTTGTTTTTTCGAGATACCTCCCCCTTCGAAGCCCTGCAACACAAAGCGCTACCCGAGCTGATCGATGCCCGAGCCGCCACCGCGTTTCCAAAACGAATCCGCATCTGGTCGTCGGCCTGCAGCACAGGCCAAGAGCCATACAGCCTTGCCATGACGCTGCATGAACTCCTGCCCGATCTAACCACTTGGGACATCACCATCACAGCCACCGACATATGTGAAACCGCCATCGAGCAGGCGAGCCGCGGCATTTATCGGGCCGCAGAGATTCAGCGGGGCATGAGCCCATCGCTGCTAGCCAAGTACTTCACCGAGGAGGGCGACAGTTGGAAGGCCAAGGACGAGCTGCGCGGCCTGATCGCTTTTCAGAGAATCAACCTGCTCAAACCCTTTGTCGCGATGGGCCCGTTTGACATCATCCTGTGCCGAAACGTGGCCATTTACTTCAACGCCGATGACCGACGCAGCCTGTTCAACCGCTTGGCAGACACGCTCGTGCCGGATGGATACATGTTCGTTGGTTCCTCGGAATCGCTAACCGACCTGGGTCCCCGATTCTCGCCGCAACACCACTGCCGAGCCGTTTTTTATCGGCCCAACCTGGCTCCTGCGACCGTCGCAGGATAGCACAGCAGAGCGCTGCGGCGCAACCCCGTTGACACCCCGGCCACGCCCTCGCCTACGGGCTGGTGCCAGCTGCTCTGGCGAGTGGCCCTCTTTCATGGAATCATACCCTTTGGAGATGGGGGAGCCGTTGATCTGTGCGCGTGGTCCACAGGCTGGCGCCAGCGGCTCTGAGCCGGGCGTTCCCATCCTAACGGAAGTGTTCCGCCCCCACCGCCCGCTGACGACTAACCGCTTTCACGCTGCACGAGACGATGGCGTTGTGGGCAAACCCGCGTTTTCGTGCTAGCCTATGCTGCGGACTTGAGCTCCGCGTGAGCACCGGAACAACGACACGTATTGTGGAGGGCGAAAGCTTGGTTTCCTCGGATCACAACCCTTTTCGTGCAGCCCAAGCCCATGTGGACCGGGCGTGCACGACGCTTGGACTATCCGACGCCCTGTGTAATCTGCTGCGGCGCCCCATGCGCGAGCACCACGCCCTGCTGCCGCTTCGCATGGATGACGGGAGCACGCAGGTCCTCGAAGCCTACCGCGTGCAATACAACA
>CAZYXP010000022.1:0-28533 GCA_964651325.1 uncultured Phycisphaeraceae bacterium | reverse complement strand
ATTGGAGGATCAAAAATGCTTGAGTGGAATGACAAGTATGCGACAGGTGTAGAGAAGATCGACGAACAGCACAGAAGATTGTTCAAGATGATCAATGACTTTGAGGTGTTGGTACGCAACAACACCGCGAAAGACAGATTCGTAGGTGCCCTCAAGTTTCTCGGCAACTATACGACAGCCCACTTTGCGTACGAAGAAGGCTGCATGCAGAGAATGGAGTGTTCCGTGGCCTGTGCCAATAAAAAGGCACATGCCAAGTTCCTGGAGGCCTTCCAAGGGTTTGTGGCTCGGTTCAACTCCGAGGGATACAGCGATGCCCTGGCCAATGAATTGCTGGAAACCGCGCAAGCGTGGCTGGTCCAACACATCTGCGGCATAGACACGCGGATGAAACACTGTGCCAGCGTGTCATGAGCAGCGCGCACCAGCTCGGAGGCGCGCCTGGCCGGGGGCGGTGGCTGTTTTGGCCGAATCGATTGAGCCATAGCTCTTGGACGCACGACCGATAAGAGCGTGCGCAACGCGTATGTGTGCCCGCGTGACCCTCCCGCTCGGCCTGTTCAGAGTGTCTCGTCGGCCCCAAGGTTGCTGCGCTGGTTGAGCGTTTCATTTACCCAAAGCGAAGGTTGGCCGGCTATCGACGCTATTTAGCGTCCGCAGTGGCGTGAGTGATGGCGGATAATTCGCTGACAGGCTGGGCGGGCCCCATAAGCTCTACCGTCTCGCGCAAGACGTGGAGGTCGTCCAGGAAGCAGTTTCGTTGTTCGTCGATGAAATGTTCGGCGCGGCTGCGGTAGTATTCGATCCCGCTTAGCAGGTTCTCTTTGAACTCGCGGAAGTACTTAGGAGCGCGGTTAGACAAATCCAGCGAGTATTCCTCCATCTCTTTGCGCAGGTTGTCTACATAGATGGCCAACTCCCGAATGAACATGTGCGGTCGATCAGGGTTGGTCAACAGAGACAATCGCCCATAGATGTGGCTGGCCATTTCCTGCAGCGTGGCCAGTTTCGAAAAATTCACGATGTTGGGGCCACAGCAGACTGCCGGTTGGGCGGTGGGGTCCAGGTTGTTCTTGAGCAACGCGGTGCCGCCCACCTCATGACAGATGCACGCCTTGGCCAGCACTGACTCCCGCACGATGGGAAGCTGTGACGCCGTATAGCCCTCTTCGGCGAGGTGCTCTAGCTTGAGCTTCTGGTAGGCGCGGGACGCGCCGCAAATCGGCGTGTCCGTGAACTCGGTGTTGGAAACGAGATAACCCTTGGGACACTTACTGCCCGGTCTACCGTTCAGGATTCGCTGGCGTCGTGATTCCTCACTACCCGAGTTTCTCAACGTCCAAAACGGGACGCCCAGCGGAGAAGCACCGCTAAGATGCACGTCGCCTTCTTTGGCGTCCAAGAGCATTTTCAGGTGGGCATCATCGACGGTCGTCACCTCGGGCACCAGCAGGAAGGGGGTCGCCCAGCCGGTGCCGTCGAGCCGGTAGTATTCCAGTAGCAGTTCATTTTCGTCGGCCGTACCGATGCCACCTTGGGCGGTGATACGCATTTCAAGCGGGGACTCAATGGCAGGCGTATCCGCGGTCGCTCTGGCGGCGTTGAAGACCTTGTGCAGCGACTCGCGCATCGAGTCTCGATTTTCCTTGAATTCCTCCAGGATGGGCCCCATCAACAGCCCCTTCGTGGCGAAGGCGTGTCCGCCGCAGTTGAGACCCGATTCGATCCGATATTCGGAGACCCACAGGCCGCGCCGGGCGAGGAACTTGCCCTGGATCATGGCCGATCGATAATCACTGACCTTCAAAATGATCTTTTTCCTGATGACGCCATCGACGTCTGGGGAAAAGTCGGCGAATTGAGTCGCATAGCCGTAGAGGCGGTGGTTCATGCCGGCGGAAAAGACGATGGAGGAGGTCAGCGTGCTGTTGGCATATCCTCGTAGGGCGGCCATGGCGTCGGCGAACTCCGGCGCGAGTTTTTCGCCTTTTTTGTAGATGTCGCGATCGAGCTTGGTCATGATGTTGACGTCAATCGATCCCGGGATCACGCGGTGGCGAAGCTCATCCTGTTGACGGGCCTGATCTGCGGGGTCCTCCGTCGCAAGCATCTGTTGATAGGCTCTTTTGAGCGGGTTTTCCGGCAGCATTTCGAAGTATCGCGTGATGTCACTGCCTTCCGCAAAGGGCGACGCCCTCAACGCCTCAACCTGTTTCTGAACCAAGCGGTCTACCAGGTCCAGGTAGGCCGTGATTCGGCGGGCACGGGAATCTTCATCGCGCCTGCCAATCTCCTCGTACGGCTCGCCCGCCTTGGAACAGTGCAGCTCTCGCATTTGCTCGATGAGCGCATCGTCGACCAGCGAGATGACAGAGGCAATACCGAATTTCGCAACCCGGAGCGCCGTATCGATGGTGAATCCCGAACCCATCACCGGGATATGAAACGTGTGCCCGCTACGAGCGGTCATTTCTGCCATGTTGCCTCCTCCGTATACAGCCAGCCGCCGGGGTGCTCGCGCACATGGTCCCCAGCACTCGCATCATAGGTCCGCTCGGGCGTAATGCAACCGCAAAACGAGCCCCGATGGCCATCGGAATCCCCGGTCTCGATGCACCCCTTGGGCCGCGACGCCGTCTACAGGGACGGCGTGCCGACTCCTACTCAGAGCCACCGGCACCAGCGCGAGGCCCCTTCGCGGCAGGGGGTCAACAGGGAGTGGCCCATCCCCCTTTGGGCGTGGGGAAGCCTATGAGTACAGCGCAGGGTCGTTCGGAGCGCAGGCTTCCAGCCTGCACGACCCGCGATTATGATGCAGGCAAGATGCCTGCGCTCCGGGTTTGCGACGACTGTGCGCTGTACTGCTATGATATCGAGGCCGCCCTGTGTCCAACACCATCCGGCACGGACACAGGAATACGGGCGCCGGAAAACTGAGGCTTCCAGCGTCGGCGAAACCAGGCGTCGGCAGGCCACCGTCGTCCGCTCGTCCGCTCGTCCGCTCGCAACCGAGAAGGGCCCGCCCGTTGGCCGACTAGTGCATGGTTACGCTTGAATTTGCGGGTACTCGTTCTTCCCCCGAACCGCGGGCCTTAGCCCGCACGGCCGCGCGAACCCGCATCGTTACGAGTGACGCGACACTAGCCGATCGGGTTGTCGGCCGACGCACCTTGGAGGAGATGGAAGGCGGCAAAAAGTCGAAGGCCGGAGGCGTTGGTAAGTCCGCGGTCTTACCTCGTCCATCCGACCTTCGGGCGCGTATACGTTCTGCCGGTTCGTCCGGAGATAGATTACTTAGATCGCCGCCGCGGCGTTCGCGACGAGCGAATGCCCAACAAGCCCAGGGTCATGATCGGAAGCAATGCCATTCCGCCGGCTCCACACGCTCGGGTGCCGCTGATCACCTGGCCGGGTTCGCACGCATCACCGACGCCGTTTCCGTTTCCATCCCCTTGGTCGGGGTTGAACACCGCCGGGCAGTTGTCCAGGCAATCCGACACCTGATCGCCATCGGCGTCCTGCCCATCGCTCCCTTGCGGGCATCGATCACAGGCGTCGATGATGCCGTCCGCGTCCTGATCCTGCTGGCATTCGTCGGGTATTCCGTTTGAGTCGCAATCCCCGCTCTGCCCTGTGGCGATGTCGGCCGAATCCTTCACGCCGTTGTTGTTGCAATCGTCGATGATCTGATCGATCTGGCATGCATTTCCGACGCCGTTGTTATCGAAGTCCATCTGATCGGCGTTCGCGATGAGCGGACAGTTGTCCAGGCAGTCGGCGACGCCATCAAGATCCAGGTCGGATCGATCGTCGTCGCCGGGGCATTGGTCACAATCGTCGATCACGCCGTCCCCATCTGCGTCCGCCTCGCACTCGTCGGGCTGCAAGTTGCCGTTGCAATCCGGGCTTTGCCCAATTGCGATGTCCAGAAGATCCTCTTGGCCATTCGTGTTGCAGTCCTCGATGGGCTGCGCCTCAATGCCGAATCCCGAGACCGTGAACGTTAGCGTTCCGCTCAGCGGATCATTGCTTGCGATGTGGACCGTTGCGGTCCGGGTTCCGTTTGTGGTCGGAGCAAATGCCAGACGAAACTCTGCCTGCCCTGTGGGAGCGATCGTGTTGTCTGCGGGCTGCACGACTACCGAGAAATCTTCGGGGTTGTCGCCGGCGAGTTGCACCAGCGGATCGCCTTGAAGCGCCAACGGCCCGTTGCCCTCATTGCGTATCTGAAAGCTCAACTCCGACGTTTCCTCGAGGTCGGCATCAGCGAAGGAAATCGTCGTGGCGGGCTGGGCCTCAATGATCGTCGGGCCGTTTGCGTCCAGCGCGGTGACCACCATCAGCGGTTGGGCGCTGGCCGTGGCGCTCAGTTGAATCAGAAAAGGATTCTCATCCGCGTCATCGTTGGGGATGGTCAACAAAGCTTCGTACGTCCCACTGGCTGAGGGCGCGAAACGGATCAAGAGATCTTGCGGATCGAGGGGCGCCATCGTGGTGTTCAGGGCGCTAACCACCGAAAACACCGCCGCATCGCCGGTGAGCGTCGCGGCGTCGGGCAAGCCCGTCAGCGTCAGCGGCGCGTTGCCGGTATTTTCGATCACCAGCAGGCGTTCGCTGGCCTCCCCGGCTTCGGTTGTGGGAAAGGTCACGGTGTCGTTGACGGCGAGCGGATTGCCATCGAATACCACGTTGATCTCGGGCTCATCGACTCCGGCGGTGGTGAACTGCATGACTGAAGTTGACGCCGTGTACCCACAGGTGTTGCGACCGAACAACTGCCAGTAGTACGTCGTGGCGGGCTCGAGGGTGCCCGTGGGAAGAGAGCTTACGACCAGATTGGCAAGAAGCGTCGTGGGTGGATTCTCCTTTCCCACGTACAGGTCATACCGATCCGCCTCCGGGTGATCCGACCAGGAATAGACAACAGATGTTGGGTCGAGCTCGATGGCGCCATCCGCCGGGCTGATCTGGCTCAGCGTAATCCCCGGACACTGCTGCTGAGCCAGATAGTGATACGCGTCATCGACGCGCAGCTTGCCATAGCCCCAGTCGTCGTTGTAGACCGGCCCCGTAAAGCCGTCGATTGCCGCCGTGGCGGTCATGGATTCGGCGATTTGCAGCGGCGTCGCGTCCGGCACCGCGCTGAGGAGCAAGGCCGCCGCAGCGGCCGCGTGGGGACCGGCCGCGCTGGTTCCGCCAAAGATGGGGGTTCCCGCGGCCCAGAGGAATCCGTGGCTGGAGGTCGCGCACGCGATGTCGTAGTGGCCCGGTGCCGTGATGTCCAGCGGAGTAGGAACGCCGTCGATGCGCGGACCGCGACCGCTGAACGCGCTGAGTTGCCCCGGCAGGGCGGATACGCTGTAGCTTCCGACGTTGAGGGTGGTGTCCGCGGTGGCCGGCCAGGTCAGCGTCGCCGCGGAGGTGGCAGCGGTGTTCCAGTAGACGCCGCCCGACCATTGGGTCACGTCATCGGCGACGAACAGATGAACGCGTCCGTTGAAACCGTTTTGGCTTTGAACGCGGAGATTCCAGCTCGTCGAGGCTTCGAGAGATCCGCCCTGGCGCACGATCTTGGCATCGTATCTGGACGTGCCACGTGGTGACTGCGACAGCGTGCCCTCGAACATCATGTAGACGGCGCCGTCGGGGGCATTGAACGTCGGCAGGGCCGGCACTTGAATCGGCGTGAAGGCCGAGGTTTGGGCGTGCTTGATTTCAAGGCTGACATCGTCGTCAGCGCCCTCCCAGAGGACGGTCAGCCGGATGTTGCCGAGGCTCTTGTCCGCCGGGACCGAGAGCGTCAGCGTTTCACTGTCGCCAACCCCGCTGAGGTCGATCTGGGCGTGGCGATTGGACGCGGCCAGATTGCCGTTCGGGGTGACGTGAAAGCACTCGCCCGATTCCATGTCGGCGGAAATGGCTTGCTCGACCGGGCTGCTTCCGTCGAGGAAATGATTGGTCCACGCGCCAAACTCCCAGAGGATGACGTCGGCGCCGTTGGCTTTGGCCCATTGCATGTTGAAAATGTAGTTGTTGCTGGCGACGCGATCGATGACGAGCAGTTCCGCGTCCGGCGCGACGCCGATGAAGCTACGATTGTAGCCGTGATCGCCTGCCACAAGGATGCTCGATACGCTCGTGCCGTGCCCGTCGGGATCGATCGGCGTTTGGATCAAGTCTTGCCCGCGCCGGTACTCGCGGGTCGTGCCGTTGGGGTCGGCCGTGAGCATGGCGCGGACTTTGCTCTCGCCGAGGGGCGTTAGCTTTTCGCCGAAATCCAGCGTGTTGTTGCCATTGGCGTCGTACGTGATGAAGATGGTCTCGCCGTACGATTCATCGACTTCGCTGAACCCATCGGCCGTGCCGTAATCGCGACCTCCGTTGGTGTTGGCGTCGTTGTACAGCCAATCCTTCTTCGGATCGAACCTGACCCCCCCCGCGTTGGGAAACGTTTCGAGCCCCAGCCGCTCGTTGGCGTCACACGCATCATTGCGATTCAGATCGACGCAGTCCAAAAGCGGCGAAAACATCCCGTTGTCGTCGTCGTCGATCCAATCGTAGGTGAGGCCGGTACGCGGGTAGAAGAAGTCCGGATGGTGAATGTCGATGCCGGTGTCAAAGTTGGCGATGACGACGCCCTCGCCTTGATTGCCGAAGGCGTGGGTGCCGGTGGGCGTGCGGTGGCGGATGTCGGCCTGAATCTCCGGGATGGATTGGTCCATCGTCGGCAGGCTGTCCAACGGGCCGCCGGCGCTGAGGTAGACGACGGATGGATCGTCATTAAGGGCCAGCAGCGCGGCGTCGGAAACCCATGCCGGGTAGAACCGTCCGTAGTTGGCCATACCGTGACCCTCGATCCGCATGAATCGAACGCCCGCCTCCTCGTAGAAGTCGATTTCCATCTCCGAGAGTTCGTGATCGTACGTCACCGTGATGTTGATTTCGCCCGCCTGCGAGACCATGGAGGCCGCGTGGCGTCCGAGGCGCGACAGCGATTCGCCCGCGCGGTACGCCTTGCGGAGCATTTGAATCTTGCCATCGGTTTTAGTGGGGCTGAGGCGGCGGGAGGCTCCATGTCCGGGAAGCTGGCCATTGTCCGAATCAGCCAAGGCACGCATCGAAAAGACCGAAAGCCCGATAACCGCGAGAGAGACCGTCGCGACCACTCGTTTGGATCCCGAGGTGCCCTTGGCAAGTCGAATTCGTCGCGTTTGTGTTGATGGCGAGTTCATGGTTGTTCCGTCCTTTTGTCTGCGGCCCAGGGCTCATGAGGGGCGTTTTTGTCTCATGCCAAACCAACTCCGGTCGGGCTTGAGAGGACTTGGCGCCGAGCACGGGCAACCTTTCGCGCGAAGAAGTTTTTGTAGAGAAAATCGAGGATTGCGGTGGCCCACCTCCTTTTGGAGGTGGGGGAGCCGACGATCGTTGTCAGAACAGCCGCAGCCTTCGCGGAGGACGAAGCGGTCTCCTCGAAGGATATGAATAGCAGTTAGAGGGTCCGATCCGGTGCACCGCGCGGGCTGAAGTCCGCGGCTCAGGGGAGGGTTTGTGAGTCTACGAGCGTATTACGTCGCACGAGGCCCGGCGGAACTCGCCACCCAACGCGGCTTCATGTCGGCGGGTGGTGCAAAGGCGGGGGGGCACTTGTCGTAGGGGCCCGTCGGCAAACCATCATAAAGGCAATGAACGGCCTTCGCGCTGCTGCACCAATGGATGGCGCGCTCGTAAAGCCCCAATTCAAGTACGTCGGAGGAGACCAGCACGCCGGCCACGCCGCTCGGATCGATTTCGTCGGGCAATGCGACGGGAACGGTGTCGATGGTGAAGCCTGCGGGCGCGGCGTCGTCCAGAAAGTGCGTCACGCGCCGCCGCAGCGCTTCCGGCAAGATCGTCATCAGCCAGCGCGAATGCTGCCCCGCGCCATAGACGATCCAGCGGCCAGGGCGTTCCCGAAACAACCGTGAAACGCGTTCTCGAACAAAGGCCTCGTGGAAGATTCGGCTCAAACGGGGGGCCGGGGGCAGGGACAAGTCATCGGTCCATGGGTCGTGCGAAAGCACATGCGTGTCGTCCCGGCCTGCATTGAGGGACAGGTGCATCCGATTCTCGTCCGCCAGTCTTGTAAGCAGGGCATGGTCGAAATGCCAATCGGCAGACGGCGTGTTCATATCGTAGAAATGCACTTGTTCACACCAGCCCCGAGCTTCGATCGGCGTCCGCGCCAGAATGACCCAGCCGCGGCAGACGCGAGCACTTTGGGCTAAAGGCTCGTGCAGGTCTTCGCAGAATCGGAGGGTCGTATCCCAGATAACGACGTCAAACGCATCATCCTCAACAGGCCAGCGCCCGTGGCGCGCATCCATGAGGTGAAGGTGGACGCGCTCTTGGGGCAAAAATGCCCAACGTTGGCACGCGGCGTGCAACACGCTCTCGTTGTGATCGTAGCCGTGGTACTCGAAGTCGATGCCCGATTCGAGCAAGTGGCGGGCGTACGGGGCGCAGCCGCAGCCGATGTCGGCCACCACAATCCGCTCGCCGCCGAAATGCTGCTGCGCCTGCTGCACAAGCTGCACGACACTCTTGCGCCATGGAGGAACGTCAAGGCCGAACAGCTCCCTGTCCCAAGCGGCATCAAAGGCCGTCACCACGGTAGATTCGCCCCAGCCGCCGGGCGCGGATTGTTCAGTAAGTTTGTCGAAATGCATGGGTTCCGGCATCTTTGCGTTTCGTGCGGATTTATTACGTCTAGCAGTTTACTCGATCAATTCTCCAGGCTACCTCAGCCACCTTGGCCAGACGCACGCCCTTCGCGGCGTACACCGCCAGCGTTTCACGAACCCGCGTGAGCCGGTCGCCGGCGTCCGGGCCAACCAGCCGGTACGGATGCACGACGGTCTCCATCAGGCAGGGGCCTTGCCCCGCAAACTCCGCCAATCGTTCGTGTAGATGCAACATGTCGGCGGATGCCACCGGTTGGCAGCGATGATCCATGAACAGCCAATCCACATAGGCATAGGGAAGCTGCCAGACGGACCCGACTCGATAGGGGAAGCGAAACGTCGCCGGCGCTGCTGGATCTCGCCAGTTCACGCCGCTCGCGATGCCGCGCACCGCGTGAATCTCCGGCACGTGCCGCAATGCCTCGAGGGTTCGCCAATTCAGCGTCCACCCGGGCGGGGCCCAATAATGGCTCGAAACGCCATAGCGAGTTTTCAGTTCGTCAATGCCACGCGTAAGCCAGTCAACCGTATACCCTTCAACGGGCATGGAATGATCCCACCCGTGCAGCTCCACCGCTTCCGGTCCGAAGGCATCGATCACGGCCTCCACAACGGCATCCGGCGTTTTGAGGAAAACGTCGGGCGAATCATTCAATTGAACGCAAAGGCTGGCTGAGAAGCCGAACTCAGACAGCAGGCGACAGAACGCTCGCATGACGTCCGTATACGCGTTCGACTCACCTCCGCGCCCATCCACGAATGCCTCGCCATCCATGGTGCACATCAGCGTCGAAGTGGAGGAGCGATCCGACGGGGCAGCCGCTTCTGCCGCGTGGCAGGACGCTAGGAAAGCGGGTTCGAAGGTGCGATCGGGCTGGTAGGTTCCCAAATGGGCGGCCATGGAGTCCAGCGTTGGCGCCGGGTCGGTGATGATGTCCACGCCCGCGAGGCGACCTTCAGCCTGCAATGCCGCGATCCGCCGCGACAACCGACCGTCGTGCGTGTCCCGAAGGAGCAGGATGGCATCGATCGGCCAAGAGTCGGCAACCTCAGCAATCGGGGCGATCGGCCGGCCAAGAAGCGTCGCCGCGTCCGGCTCGTCGTCCACGAACCCGATCAGGCTCCGTCCGTCAGATTCCAGGCCATCAACGGGCATGTCCTCAAGGCACGCCCGCGTGTATCGACCGGCCGGATACAAGGCAAAGCGCTGTCCGGGTTGAACCCGCGCCAAGAAACCCAGCAGGGCCGATCGTACGGGCGACGGCGTTGTATCTGCCGTATCTCTGCTCGGAGTGTGGTTCACCTCGGCACCGCGAGGAAGTGTTCCTTCGATCATGGAGCGCCCTCAACGGGGGTCATTGATTGTGCTAAGGCTCGCTCGCAGAGCCCCAGCCAGTCGCGGCCGACATCGCGCCATCTGCGCGAACTGATCCGCTGGGGTCCGAGTATGCTGAGTTTGCTACACCGCGCATCGTCTGTCCAGAGTCGCCCCATCGCGGCGGCCAGGTCATGCACGCGGGTCGGATCGAAGAGCAGGGCGGCGTCGCCGACGGTCTCGGGAATGGAGGTGATTCTGGAAGCGGCTAAAGGTTTGCCGAGTGCCAAGGCTTCCATCGCCGGGAAACTGCCAGGCTCGTAAAGCGAGGCCACCAGAATCATGCGCGCCCGAGTGTACAAGGCCCGAAGCGTCGGGCGATCCACGTAGCCGATCAGCCGGACGAGACCGCCAACGCCCAATTGGTTCGCCAAACATCTGACGCGCCCGGCCCACGCCTCACATTGACCGCCGGTTTGTCCCGTACACAACACGGTTACCCGCAAGTCCTTCGAATCCCGCAGGTGCGCGACGGCTCGGACCACGCGCTCGTGATTCTTGTGCGGCCAGAGTTGAGCGGGCATGAGGACGAAGCGATCCGGGACCTCGAAATCGAACGAGGGCGGCGGCTCATCGATGTCGCCGGATAACTCCGACGGGCACGCCAACGGCAGCACGGCGGTTCGCTCAGTCGGAATCTGGAAGTGTTGCTCTAAGTCTCGGCGGACATGTTCATAGCTCGCATAAACCAGGGCAGCGGACCGCGCGACGCGCGTCCAACGACGCCGCCGGGCGAGATCAGCAGTGTCGTGATCCTGCGGGCGATGGACGTGCTTGAGATCGTGGATCGTCAGCAGTACGGGCAGTCGGGGTCGCTTCAGATAGGGAGGCAGCGTGAAGTACAATAGGTCCACCGCATGACGCTCTGCCGCGTCGTCCAAGCCCCAAAGGTACGCTTTGACCGCCGCAGAACAGCCGCCATCGCGCTGGGCGTCCGCCGCGTCGAGGCAGCGGTAACTCAGGCGACGAACGCGAATCACGGTGGTTTGTTCATCCTTGGATAGGTCGGCCCAGTCCGGTCGCGCAAGCGGCACGATCTCGCCGCGCAGGGCCAATCTTTGCGCGGCCTCTTGATTCCCTTGATCCACCAGGAGCACCAATTCGTGCTTGCGTTGATCCAACGATTCAACGCCGCGCAGCAGATTCTGCAGGTAGACGCCCATGCCGCCGAGCTGATCGAGGGACCAGTGACCGAGGTAAACGCCGATGCGCATCAGGCCTGACCTCGCACGGGTGATTGGATTCGGAGCCCATCCAGCAGCGTGTGGATGCAATCCGGATGAGTCTGCTCAAAGCGGCGAGGCCACAGTTTCCAGAGCCGCGATGGGTGAACGCCGTCCGGCCACGCCTCGGGCGGCGAATCGGGGGTCCACCTGTCCCAGACGTCGGCCAGCCAATTCGCCCGCGTGCTTCGGCCATCGCGGCGGCTATAGAGTTGCATTTTGAGCCGCACCCGCGCGTCGTTGTTCCATGCGTAGTGCCAGCCGGTGATTTTGGCATCGCTCGGCCTGCGAAGGCCTTGCTCATCCACCTGTCCATGAACGATCCGGCGGATCGGAAGATGCAGAGCGCTCATGCCCTCGGTGCGGCGGAGGACCCGCGCGTAGCAAAACCAGCGATCCTCGCCTTCCCCGTCGGCCAGCACAAAATCGGGCGACATCCAGAACACGTACATGGGCACGGAAAGCGTGGTCAATTCCAAGTCGTCAAATTCGCGAGGAATCGCCCGGAGGGAATAGGGATCGTAGAATTCGTCGGCATCGACGTGCCAGAGTAGGTCACCCGTTGCAAACTCGGCGTAGGCCGCGGCCATTTCGTTCTTGTCCGTCCAATCGCGTTGAAGAACCCGCAGCTTGCGATCCGGATCGGGGAAATGCTGAAGCAATTCGATCGTGCCATCGTCCGAGCGTGGCCCGACGCCGGCTTCTTGCCGGAGCGCTTCGACCGACCCCTCGCAGACGATGATTTCGTGGGCGTGCGGGTAGAGGTGCGCAAGATTGGCGCCAAGCGTCTGCGCTTCGTTGTAGACGATCATGCAAAACGATATCTTCACGGGACCGCCACCGGTTCGTTCGTCGTCGAAGCGTCCGATGGGTTGGGATTCGCCGCCGGGTCCACGATCCGGGCCGGATTGCCCACTACCGTCGCGTGGTCCGGCACATCATGCAGAACCACCGCACCAGCCCCTACGACCGCACCCGCGCCGATCGTGACGCCCGTGATCACCACCGCCCCGGCGCCGATGAACGCGCCGCGCCCGACATAGACGTCGCCGCATAGCACCGCTCGCGGTGAGATCACGGCGAAGTCTTCGACGTTGGTGTTGTGTTCGACAATGGCGCCGGTGTTGATCACCGCGTGACAGCCGATCCGAGCGAGCGGATTGATGATGGCCCCGGCCAGAATGATCATGCCCGGTTCGAGCTCCACAGACGGAGCCACGACGGCCGCAGGATGCACGCTCGACCACCAGGCCGGCATCAGCGCGTCGAGCCGGGCGACCATCGAAATCCGCCGGGTCGCGTGCTCCAATCCAGCTAAGCCGAGCACGCCCGCGGAAATGATTCGCCCCTCGATCAACGCGTCGAGCTGCTCATCGGTGCCAAGGTAGGGGACGCCCATCCGCCGCACCGGAGCTGTTTCGTCACAACGAGTATCGACATAACCCGCGACCCGCGCCTGTCCGGACGCCGTGATGCAATCGGCCACAACCGTGGCGTGCAGTCCGCCACCGATCAAAACAATGCGCGGCAGGCCGGGTATCTGATGTCTAGCGTTCATACGATGACTCCACAGGTGGCGATAGCGTCACAAATTGAATCGATGGCCGCATCCTCCAGGCCACACCAACTCGGCAGCGACAGACCCGTTTCGTACAGTCGGGCGCTCGCCGGGCAGATTGGAGGGTTTAGCGCGCGGTAGCACGGTTGAAGATGAAGCGGATAGAAAAATCGCCTGGTCTGGATGCCTTGGCCTTCGAGAGATTGTGCCAGTTGGTCAGCATTGTCACAGAAAACGTTGGTAAACCAGTGAACCGGCTCCACGCCCGCCGGAATCCGCTGAAAGCTCAGCCAATCCAAGCCGCCGAGTTTTTGTTCGTATCGGGCGCGGATGCGCGCCTTCTCCGCAATGATCCGATCGAGCCGGGCGAGTTGGCTGACCCCGAGCGCCGCTTGCAGGTCGGTAAAACTGAAATTGAAGCCGATCTGCTCGTGTATGAAGACGCCCTTTTCCAAGCGTCCGTGGTTTTTCAGTCGGCAGCACGCCTCAGCAAGGCCATCATCGTTGGTCAAGATGGCGCCGCCCTCGCCGGTCGTCACCGTCTTGTTGCCATAGAAGCTCAGCACGCCCGCATGCCCGGCTGTGCCGACATGCTTTCCGCCCAATCGGACGCCCACGCCTTGAGCCGCATCTTCCACGATGAACAGGCCGTGCTGCTCGGCTAGGGGCCGCAAAGATTCAACATCCGCGGCCAGCCCGTAGAGGTGGACCGGCATGATGGCCCGAGTGCGCGGGCTGATCCGCTCGGCGACGCCCTGGGGATCGAGCATCATGGTGTCGCGATCCACATCGCAAAACACGGGCACGGCGCCTGCCAAAATGACCGCGTTGGCGCTGGCCACAAAGGTAAGATCGGGCACGATCACTTCATCACCCGCTTCGATGCCCAAGGCGCGGAGTATGGCGAACAGCCCGCATGTACCGTTGGCGTAGGCGATGGCGTGCCGGGCGCCGGTGAGGTCGCGAAGGGCCTGTTCGAAGAGGCGGGTTTGGTCGTGCTCGGTGACAAACGTGGTGGCCACCGCACGCCGAACGGCCTCCGCGTCGTCGTCGTCGATCCAAGGTTGAATCTGTAGCACCATGCAACACCTTTCCTGCGAGGCCACGCTAGCACGGGTTCCCTCCACCATGCGCGCAGACCTCATCCGCAACGCCTCGCAAAGGTATTATCGGAAGGCGAACTGCGATTCCATAAAGAAGGGGCTCAAACCCGACCGATAAGACGATATCGGGGGTATTGGGTCCGGGTAGGCAAAGAAGCCATGGCCCGGCCATGCCGCAAGACGCCAATCGTTGAGAGCATAACCCCACAATGGCCCCAATCGCCGCTCCAACCACCGCTTGCAAGGTCGATCGCCCGGTGTACCGACAGGTCAGCGTCGGAGAACTTGTGCTCGGGAAGACCGAGCGGGCGTACCTCGATCAGGTCATTCAAAGCGGTCGCCTTTCCTACGGGCCGTTTACGCAGCGTTTTGAATCCCTCTTTGCGGCTCGCCACGACGTCGCCCACGCCTGCTTCTGCAGCAGCGGCACGGCCGCGCTGCAATTGGCGCTTGCCGCGCTCAAAGAGCGGCACGACTGGCAGCCCGGCGACGAAGTGATCGTCCCGTCGGTGACCTTCGTGGCCACGGTGAATGTGGTGCTTCTTGCGGGGCTCAAGCCGGTTCTGGTAGACGTCCGCTCGGACACCTATACGATGGATCCGGGCAGAATCGCCGAAGCCATCACGCCGCGCACCCGATGCATCATCCCAGTTCACCTGTTGGGCTTGCCGGCGGATATGGTTCCAATTATGGACATGGCCCGCGCGCACAAGCTGGCCGTTATCGAAGATTCCTGCGAGACGATGTTTGCGAGGGTGGATGGTCGTCCGGTTGGCTCATTCGGTGATGTGGCGTGTTTTTCAACCTACGTGGCCCATTTCCTGGTGACCGGCGTCGGTGGATTTGCGACAACCGGCGACGAGGAAACGGCCGGGCTGCTTCGTAGCCTGATGAATCACGGGCGTGACGGCATGTACCTAAACATCGATGATGATGAGCCCGGTGCCGCGAATTTCGCCGAAATCGTCAATCGGCGATTCCGCTTTGAACGCGTCGGGTATTCAGCCCGCTGCACAGAAATGGAGGCGGCCATAGGATTGGCACAAATTGAAAACTGCGATCCGATCATCGCGGCCCGCAAGCACAACGCCGACTATTACAATCGAGCCTTGGCGGGCTTGGCGGATGTGCTCGAATTCCAGTCGGTGCCCACTGATCGGGAACACGCCTACATGGTCTATCCGCTAGTGGTACGAAATGAAAGCATGAGACCGCTGATTCACCACCTGGAAAACCGCGGTATTGAGACGCGAGATATGCTGCCCCTGATCCATCAGCCCGTCTACCGGGATTGGCTCGGGGCGGATGCGGGCAAGCGATTTCCCGTGGCCGATCGCCTTTGGGATCGCGCGTTCTACATCGGCTGCCACCAACATCTCAGCAGTGAAGATCGAACCCACGTCGTCAGCTTGATTCACGACTTCTTTGGGCGGACTCCCCCGTCCGAATAGCCCTGCACTCGGCTGACTACGCGGAAATGTCCATGGCCGAACCCGTTCCGCCGGTGGGCGATTCCGGGAGGTAGGTGGTGCTGGTGATGGAAGTCTGCTGGATGGAGATCGACGTCATCGAAATGCTGCTCTGCATGTACATGCCGCCGCCATTCATGCCGTTGCTCACGCCGCCATTCATACCGGGACCGAGCTGACTGGGATCACTACCTTGCTGCCCGCTGTTGGACGCTTGCTCGCCCAGCATCGCCATGAGGACGACCAGCACGAGGAGCATCTCGAGCATCTTGTTGTTCTCGCCGCCACCACCAAGTCCACTGAGCAAATCCGTGACCTGAGCGAGTGCGTCGCCCATGCCGCCCATCGTCGCGGCATTGTTGGCCGGTTTGGCTCCCGAGAGCGTCCCCGTTTCCGGTGCTCTAGTTGGAAACGGCCTCGACGCCGAACCCGAACCAATCGAAGAAATCGGCCCCATAACTCACACTCCCCTCGCGACTGATCGCGTGTTTGCTTCCAAAAACCTCCAGAGGCAAACAGGAGCAAGGTCTAGTCCGACAGGTTTGAGTTAGTCGAATTGTGGCTAATTCCTTTCCTGGTAATGGGTTACAGGTGTTTTGGGTTTCTCCTGTTGGTTCCGGTTGTGCCTGGCGTGTTGATTTTGGGCAACGCGCGGTTGTTTTTGCGACACAAAGCACCGGACGCGAGCCCGGCGACCACCTACCGACTACCGAGCGCGGGTCTCGGATTGCCAATCCCCTGATCGACGCGGTCTTCTTGAAAGTGGGGAGGATCGAAGATGCAGTTCAGCAGGTTTGCGGCTTCTGGGGTCCGCAGGCTCGCGCCAGCGGCTCCGAGTTGGCTTACTTATCCCGCAGGCGTTGTCACGAATCCCAAAGTGGGCGCGCGGGGAGGTTTTGGTTGACATTGAGGCCATGCCATTTATCATGCGATCGCGTCTGATATTCCGGAAACGGGACAATATTGGACGGCTAATTGGTGCCAATCGTCGGCGCGTGACGCTTGATTCACGGCTGCATCATCGGCGGTCGTTGGACGACGGTGGCCCGTCAGGGTTATTACTACTTTGCGTTTGCTTCGACTGGCCATGGCCGGTCTGATGGGCGAGCGGCTAGACCGCAACGGTATGATCGCGACTGAATTGGCCAAGAAACGGGCGACCGAATCGCAAACCATGCAGGCTCCCGCGAAGGTGAATCTGACGCTTGAGGTGCTGCGCCGCCGGTCTGATGGTTTCCACGATATCCGCTCGTTGGTGATGGGCGTTGCGCTTGCCGACCGCGTCACCTGCTCTTTTTCAGCCGACCGCTCCCACGCATTCCATTGTAACGATCCGGAGCTTAGCAACGATGGGAATCTGGCTTGGGCGGCCGCCACGCTCCTTTTGCGCGCGACTGGCCTCGAGCGGAGTCTTTCGATTGATCTGGAGAAGCACATTCCGATCGCCGCTGGGCTAGGAGGCGGAAGCAGCGACGCGGCGTGCGTGCTGATGGCTTGCAACACCTTGCTCCAAATCGGATTGAATCGGTCTGAATTGGCTGCAATCGGGGCGGAATTGGGCTCCGATGTGCCCCTGTTTTTTTCGCTTCCGTGCGCGTTGATTTCGGGTCGCGGCGAGGTGGTCGAGGCGAAGGCGCTCCAGTGGTCGGGCTCGGTGTTGGTGGTTCACACACCTGTAACCGTATCGACGGCGGAGGTGTACCAGGCGTGGCGACCGCGAGACGGGGCCAATCGAGAGGGGGCGCCGCAAGCGATGGTCGATGCCGAGAACAGTGAAACGATGATGGACATCTGTTTCAATGATCTGGAGCCGGCAGTGTTCCAGGTTGCTCCGGCGGTGGAGCAAGCCAAGGCGAACGTGGAGAGGCTGGCGCAATCGCGTTTTTGCCTGTCGGGGGCGGGGTCAACGTTTTTTCATTTATATGACGATGGGCAGGCCGCTGACGAGGCGAAGCGGCGGATCGAAGCCGGCGATCCGCGTTTGCGCAGTTGGATAGTCGCGGCGCCCATCGCAACAGAATCATTCCCGGGATAGGAGTAAATCATGGAAATCACCGACGTTCGAGTACGATCCCTTAGCGATACATCTGACCGCCTCAAGGCCGTTTGCACCGTGACGTTTGACGGCTCGTTTGTGGTCCGCGATGTCAAAGTTGTCGACGGGACGAATGGGCTTTTCGTGGCCATGCCCTCTAGGAAGGTTACGATTTCGTGTACCTCTTGCCGCCACAAGAATGCGGTTCGGGCGAAGTTCTGCAACGACTGCGGAGCCCGTTTGCCTGAACACCAGATGCCGCCGGGCGACGTAGACGGTCGCGGAAAGCTGCACAGGGACATCGCTCATCCGATTACTTCGGAATTCAGGGCGATCGTTCAGGGTAAGATCATCGAAGCGTACCATGCTGCGGCAGACGCATACGAGGAGCCGGTCGTCGAGGAATTCGAGGAATCGGCCCCGGCAGAGGAAGCCGTCGTTGAGAAAGAGAGCACGGTTGACGCGGAAGCCGAAACGGATTTGAAGCCTTCAAGCAGCGGCGGAACCGACGAATACAACGCCATGATTGCCGGACTCAAGGGTGGAAAAGGCGGCGCCGATCGGAAGACGGAACGCGGCGGGCAGGGCGGACGTTCGGAGCGGCCACGCGGCCGGCGTGAACGTGGACGCGGCCGGGAACGGGTAACGGAAGATCGCCAGCCTGAGGAACGGGTTGAAAAGAAGGTCGAAGAGAAGGTGGTGGAGCAGGTCGTGGCAGTCAAAGAGCCCGATTCCGATGACGCATTTTCCGCCGGTCTCGATATGCATCCGCCGCGAGAGGCTCCGGCGCCAGCGGCGCCGGATCGAGTGTCCGTCAAGGAAGCGGCGGCTGAGCCGGTCGTTTCTGAGGATTCATGCGACGATAGCGCCCCATTCGGCATGGGGTTGCTCTAGCGAGGATAGCCGGCATCAACGCGGCCTCACGGTGTCGAAGCGTTGGCTGCGCCGACTTTTGAGCAAATGTGCTGCACTTGCCGCGTTTGTGCGCGGCGGCTGTGTCCGCGACCGAAAATCTCACTTGAGGAAGACTTAATGCCCACCGCCATCGCGAATATGGAAAAGATCGTTTCCCTGTGCAAGCGACGCGGATTCATTTTTCCCGCCAGCGAAATCTATGGTGGGCTGAATGGCTTTTGGGATTACGGTCCGCTTGGGGTTGAGCTGAAGAACAATCTCCGCGACGCGTGGTGGAACGATATGGTTCACCATACGCCTGCCGGGCCCGGCGGCGAGCATCTCAGCATTGTTGGTGTGGATAGCGCCATCATTCAGAACCCCAAGGTCTGGGAGGCCTCGGGACATGTGGCCGGGTTTAATGATCCGATGGTCGACGACAAGGAGACCAAAAGCCGCTACCGAGCCGACCATCTGGCGTTCTTCGCGATCGTAAGCAATGCAACGGGGCAGCGCGTCGGGCCTTATTTCGCCGCGGTGGCCGACTTGGCGCATGCGTCGGATGAAGAACTCATCGACGCGCACAAGAAGACGATCAAGCAGATCATCCGAAAGAGCAACCTCGAAGAAACCGGTTATGTCGTGGAGCGCATTCCGGATGGTATCAATGATAGCGCGATCCGGTCGGAAACGATTGGGCCCGGTGCGAAGGAGCGTGGCACGCTCACCGAGCCGCGTCAGTTCAACCTGATGTTCAAGACCTTCGTCGGGGCGGCGTCGGGAGAGGACAACGTCGCTTTCCTGCGTCCTGAAACGGCCCAGGGCATTTTTACGAATTATAAGAACGTGCTTGATACCATGCGGGTCAAGGTGCCGTTTGGCATTGCCCAGGTTGGAAAGTCCTTCCGCAACGAAGTTACGCCCCGCAACTACGTCTTTCGCTCTCGCGAGTTCGAGCAGATGGAGATGGAGTGGTTCTGTCACCCGGATGAGGCGAGGAAATGGTATGAATTCTGGGTGCAAGCCCGCCTTGACTGGTGGAAATCATTGGGGATCAACTCGGAGAATCTCCAGCGGCGCGAGCACGATTCCGACGAATTGGCCCACTATTCCACGGCCTGCGCCGACGTGGAATACCGCTATCCCTTTACCGACCCCGGTTACGGCGAGCTGGAGGGTATCGCCCATCGCGGCTGCTACGATCTGACGCAGCATCAGAAAAGCGCCAAGACCAAACTGGAGTACTTCGACCACGAACGCAACGAGCGGTATTTGCCCCACGTAATTGAGCCGGCCGCGGGGCTGACGCGCGGTCTGCTCGTGCTGCTTTGCGAGGCGTACCGCTACGATGAATCCCGCGCGAGCAAGGAGTTCATGAAATTCCACCCACGCCTGGCGCCGCTGAAGGCGGCGGTCTTCCCGTTGGTCGCCAAGGACGGCATGCCTGAGATTGCGGAACCGATCTTCCGGGAACTGCAAGAACAGTTTCCAGCGCAGTACGACGTCAAGCAGTCGATCGGCAAGCGCTACGCGCGCATGGACGAAGCCGGGACGCCGTTTTGTTTCACAGTCGATGGGCAAACCAAGGAAGACGGCACGATTACCGTTCGCAACCGCGACGACGCCAGTCAGATTCGCATAGACAAATCGCGATGTTTGGAATACCTCCGCGAGAAGCTAGCGCTTTGAGGCAGGGATTCACGTCCTCCGAGCCGCGGGCGCCAGCCCTCGGACCACCCGCCTGTTGACTGCGACATCATCCTGACCGCGAAATCATCCTAACTGCGAATTCATCGTCTTCCCCACGTCCGGCAGGACATGGGGCACCCGCCCGCCGCCCTTTTTGCCTTGGATGTAGGGGCAAGAAGGCCCGGCGAACGGTGTGCCCAACGCTGGCGATCTATACGCCGCAGTCGCCCATGTTGGCCATCCATTCTTCCGCCCGCTTACCGATTTCTTCGGGCGTCAGGTCTTCCTTGTGGGTGCAGATTTCCCATTGATGGCCGAACGGATCGGTGACCTTGCTGTAGCGATCCCCCCAAAACTGATCCACGGGCTTCATGCACGCAGTAGCGCCTGCTTTCACAGCACGATCAAACGCGGCGTCGCAGTCCGAAACGTAGAGTGACATGCAGACCGTCGTGCCGTTGAGCTTCTTCGGCGACGCGAACCCCTCCATCATGGGCATTTCGTCGCACATCATGAACATGGCGTTGCCGATCTTCATTTCGGCGTGCATGACGGCCTTGCCGTCTGGGCCCGGCATGCGACAGATTTCCTCGGCGCCGAAGGCCGTCTTGTAGAACTCGATGGCGTCGGCCGCGCCCTTGAAAACCATGTGCGGGGTGAGATTCGTGAACCCTTCCGGAACCGGATTTGTAGCCTGTGCCATTGTGCTTGCCTCCTAGTGTTGAGGTGAAGAAATCGTCGGAAGATGCAGCTTCCGAACGTGACTGTCGGGAACCCTAACAAAATGGGAACATCGCGTCAACGTCGGAAGTTGTACAGGCGTCGAATCGTGCCTATCACCTGCGCGGATCACGCGGTCGGCGTCGCGGCGATGCGCGGACCCACCACGAACGCCGCACGGGACAGTCGTACTTTGCGTGGGGGCGCGTGGCCCACCTGCATTGGAGGAAGGGTGTGTCGATGAGGGCGACTGGCTGATGCCTGTGCTTGCAGGTGATCCTAGCCTCGGCATTTCGGCCTCCGCGTCGGACGGCCTTCGAAGCCTAGTCGGGGCGAGATCATCGCCTGCCCCATTTCCAAGAGGACAAGTTTCCAAGAAAGACGGCCACCCGGCAACGGACATGGGCTGCCTCCCGTGGATCTCGCGGCGGCTGCCATGGGGACTGTTGGGAGCCCTTGGCGGCCATGGGCCCCAAACCGCGATAATCCCGACGTCTGTGAGCCCAGAGGCCGCAAAACTCGGCATGCAAGAATCATTGACGACCGTGTGAGTTTCCTGTTGATTTGCACTTACAATCCTGATACGATCCCGCGAACTTGCTGGCCGACTGTCGAGTCAATGCGGTCAGTATTCCTTGTGAAATAGCCCTGTGGCTTGGTTTGGGCGGTGCGGCGACGATGTCTTCAGGTTTCGCCACTTGAATTGGCGGCCTGTAGGATTCTGATACTGCAATTGCAAAAACCGGCCGATAGGGTGCTATTGGATTTGGTGAATGTCAGTTATGCCCGCGTGAGAACGGGTCAACAGGTAACAAGCAAAGATGGACCGGCTAAGCAACATCCGAAACATTGGTATTTCCGCACACATCGACTCTGGCAAGACGACCTTGACGGAGCGGATACTCTTTTACGCAGGCAGAATCCACCGAATCCAAGAGGTCAAGGGTAAAGATGGCGGTGCCACCATGGACTTCATGGAGCTGGAGAAAGAGCGAGGCATCACCATCACCTCCGCCGCCACGACCGTGGAGTGGGAAGATAAGGAAATCAACATCATCGATACGCCCGGCCATGTGGACTTCACCGTCGAAGTCGAGCGATCGCTTCGCGTGCTCGATGGGGCCGTGTTGGTGCTCTGTGCAGTGGGCGGGGTTCAGTCGCAGTCGATCACAGTGGATCGCCAGATGCGTCGGTATCGCGTGCCGCGCGTGGCATTCATCAACAAGATGGACCGTGTCGGAGCTGACCCGCAGCGGGTTATCGGCGAACTTGAAGAGAAACTGGGCCATGTGGCCGTGCCGCTTCAGCTCCCCATCGGGGCCGGTGACGATTTCACGGGGATCATCGACTTGATCGAGATGAAAAGCGTGCAGTTCCGTGGTGAGTCCGGCGAGGACGTCGTTTTGGAAGCCATACCTGCCTCCCATCAAGACGATGCGGATCGGGCGCGCCACGGCATGCTTGATACGCTCAGCCTGTACGACGACGAACTCATGGAAGTCATGCTCGAGGGGGACGATCCATCCGTGGAGTTAATCCGCGCCGCGTTGCGCCGAGCGACCATTGCCCGCGAGATTACCCCGGTTCTGATCGGTACAGCCTACCGCAACAAGGGCGTGCAGTGCCTGCTCGACGCCGTCACACGGTATCTGCCTTCGCCTCTGGATCGGGTGGCCTACGCCTGCGACAATTCCAATGAAGGGGCGGAAGTTACCATTACAGCCGACCCCGAGGGGCCAGTCATCGGCATGGCGTTTAAGATTTGCGATGAGCCGTTCGGGCAGGTGACGTACGTGCGGGTTTATCAGGGCCTACTGGAGCGGGGCCAGATGTACAAAATCGGACGCACGGGCAAGAGCCAGCGTATCGGTCGTATCTATCGCCTCCACGCCGACAAACGCGAGGATCTCGAGGCGGCTCGTGCCGGAGACATCGTCGGCGTCATGGGAATCGATTGCGTCTCGGGCGACACCATTTGTGGCAAGGAAATAAACCTTTCGCTCGAGAGCATTCATTGCCCCGAGCCCGTAATCTCCATTGCGATTGAGCCAAAGACGGCCTCCGATCGTGAGCCGATCTCCAAGGCGCTGGGCCGATTCATCAAGGAAGATCCGACGTTTCACTCGCACTTCGACGAGGAAAGCCACCAGACGATTCTCTCTGGTATGGGTGAATTGCACCTGGAAGTCTACATTGAGCGCATCCGCCGCGAGTACAAAGCAGAGGTGGCCGTCGGCCAGCCCAAGATTCAGTACCGCGAATCGCCCACAGTCGAGACGCCATACAACTACAAGCACAAGAAGCAGACCGGTGGATCGGGCCAGTATGCCCACGTCGTCGGTAAGCTGGTCCCGCTGCCCGAAGACAGTGAGGATGACTACGAATTCGAGAACAAGGTGACCGGCGGTCGGATTCCGTCAGAATACATCCCCTCAGTCGATAAGGGATTCCAGATGGCTCGGCCGCGCGGACCGCTTGCGGGATTCGAAGTCGTGGGGGTCAAAATGATTCTTGAAGACGGTTCCTCCCATGCCGTGGACTCTTCGGACCTTGCGTTCCAGGTGTGCGCGAGAACGGCCTTTCGTCAGGCGGTGCGCGATGCCAAGCCTGTGCTGCTCGAGCCGATCATGAAAGTCGAGATTGAAGTGCCCATCGAGTTTCAGGGCTCCGTCAACGGCGACATCGCTTCCCGCCGTGGGCTGATTGTCTCCAGCGAAATGAAGCCGAATGCAGCAGTTCTGATCGCGGAGGTGCCCCTCGGCAAGATGTTCGGATATTCGACCGATCTGCGTTCGCTGACCCAAGGTCAGGCGACCTTCTCGATGGAATTCTTGTGCTACCGCAAAACGCCGTCGGTCATCCAAGAAGAGGTGATCGAAGAAGCGCGCAAGAAAGCCAAGACCTCGGCCAAGTAGCCATTTGATCCCATTTGGGGGCGGTTCTCGGACAAATCAGAGTACCTGGTTCATGCCTAGTGACATCCGCCGTGCGTGGTCCGCAGGCTTGCGTCAGCGGCATCGCTTGTTTGTGTGTCTGGACGGGCGACTTCCTGATCGGCAAAGGCTATTTGGCGATGTAGACGCACCAAAGGGGAGTTTGGCTGTCTTGGGGTCCGCAGGCTTGCGCCAGCGGCTCTGAGTCGGTGATCCCATCGCTTCGGACATGCTCCCGCCTTCGCCTCCCCGCAAGGCAAGTATTGCGACCGCTGATTATGCTTGGCGGGGAATAACTGGTCCGCTATAATGGATTGCCTCAGGGGGTGAAATCGATTTTTTTGGGCGCGCCCAGTGCGCGGAGGAAATGGGCATGAGGTACGGAAACCGTGGGGGCATCCTTGTGATGGCCACGTTGGTGGTGTTGGCCGGGAATGCGGTGGCAGTTCAGGCACAGAGTCCGCCGGTGAATGCTTCACTCGTGGGCCATTGGGACGGCTACACTGGTGAATATGGCGATGTCTGGGGCGATGGCAATTTCGCCTATGTCGGCAGTTTTACGTTGATCGATGGGATGCAGGGTCGGGTCCACATCCTCGACATCAGTGACCCGAGCAACCCGACGCCGGTCTCGACCTATTTCCTGCCCAGCCCGAACCAGTTTCGCTCGCCTCAGGACGTCAAGGTTGGCGACGGGTTCCTGTTTATCGGACTGGAGAGCGGCGGGGCGGATCTGGTTGAGATCGTCGATGTTCGCGACCCCGCTGCGCCGGTCCATTTGACCACGCTCCAACTTGCCGGGTTCGATCGCTGCCACGACGTGTTTTATGACCTGGGATTCCTTTACGTCGTGGACAGTTCCACGCCGCGCGTGATTGTTTACGACCTGCGCACGCTGGACCCCGACAACCCGCCCGCCGGCCCGATTACCACGGCCAAGTGGGTCATCAATGACGTGGGCAGCGTTTTTGTTCACGACATCAACGTAAGTAACGGGCGGCTCTACGCGGCCGGCTGGGACAGCGGTCTGTTTGTCTACGATATATCGGACGTCGCCAACACGCCGCCGTTGTTCTTGGGGTCGGTCGGTGGCAACAACACACACTCGATGTGGCCCACCGATGACGGGACGTTCGTGGTTACGGGAGAAGAGCGCGGCAACGGCGGTTTGACGGCGTTTCGGATTACGGAAGGCGTTGGTTCCATCACGCTGACCGAGACCGACAGCTTGGTGTTGTCCAGCGACGCGTTCAGCGTACACAACATGATGTTCGTCGGCAATCGTTTGTACGTCTCCTGGTATCAGGCCGGTCTTCAGGTGTATGACGTCAACTTGGTTACGGGCATGTTTGAGTTCGTGGCCAGCTACGATACCTCGGTGTTCGACAACACCGGAGGATTCAACGGGGCCTGGGGCGTGTATCCGTTCTTAGGCGCCGACAAGGTGCTGGTTTCGGACATTGAAGAGGGTTTCTTCATCGTAGACGTACAAGGGCCACAGGTGACGTTTGCGTTTCCCGATGGGCTTCCGGATTTGGTGGATCCCAGCGGGGTGACGCAACTGCGCGTCGAGATCATGCCCGGTTCCGCCATCCCGGACCCGCTAACAGTTCAGCTTTTTGCCCGGGCCGACGGCGGCGTGTTCGTGCCGACGCCGATGGTGGATCAGGCGGGAGTGTTCGTCGGCACGTTTCCCACAGCCCCTTGTGGTAGCACGATTGAGTATTATGTGAGCGTTCAAACCACCCTCGGTGATACGGTGACCAACCCACCCACGGCGCCAAACAACGTGTATTCGGCACTGGCGATTGTCGGGTTGATCGACGTGATTTCGCTGGATTTTGAGAGCGCGCCGGGCTGGACGATCAGCGGAAACGCCACCGACGGTCCTTGGGAGCGAGCGGTTCCCATCACCGACTGCGACCGCGGCAACCCTCAGTTCGATTTCGATGGCTCGGGCGCGTGTTTCCTGACCGACAACAGCGCCGCGGGCTTCTGCAACAGTGACGTTGACGGCGGCACGACCACGCTGACCTCTCCGGCGTTCGATCTGACGGCGATGGTGGATCCCCACGTGAGCTACGCCCGTTGGTTCTCCAACAACAGCGGGGCCAGCCCGAACGAGGATCTGTTCGAAGTTGAAGTTTCCGATGACGACGGCGTCACGTGGCAGCCTTTGGAAGTCGTGGGTCCCGGTGGGGCGGAAGTGGGCGGCGGTTGGTTCGTGCCGCTGCTTCGCGTTGCCGATTTCGCCGCGTTGACGGCGACCGTGCGCTTCCGCTTCAGTGCGTCGGATACCGGAAGCGGTTCCGTGGTGGAGGCGGCGTTGGATGCGTTCAAGATCGTGGAACTGGACTGCACCAGCGCGGAGACGCCGCCGGTGGTTCAACAGTCTCCGATCAGTCAGTCTGTTTGTGAAGGGGAGGGCGCTTCGTTCGGCGTTGTGGCCAGCGGCACCGGGCCACTTACGTTCCAATGGCGACTGGATGGTATCGACATCGCCGGGGCCAACTTATCGACGTACGAGATCGTGGCCGCCTTGCCGGCGGACGCGGGTAGCTACGCTTGCTTGGTCACGAATGCCTTCGGCAGTGCCTTGAGCGCGGCGGCGACACTAACGGTGATCACGGCCGCAACCTGTGACGACGCCGACGATTGCACCGTGGATTCCTGCGCGGCGGCGGCCTGTGTGAATACGGATGTCACGCCCGCAGGGATGTGCTGCAATCCGGCTGGTGGCGGATTGGTCGCCATCGATGACGCCGACGCATGCACGTCTGACGTGTGCCAGGCAAACGGCTCGGTTGACCATGTGTTGACTTTTGATCCACTGAGCCAGTGTTGCGCGTCGATCGGTGGGCAGGTGTTGCCCATCGACGATACCAACGCGTGTACGACCGATACATGCAACGTGGACGGAAGCGTGAGCCACATCGATAACTTTGATTTTTCCATCGATTGCTGCAACCCCGTTAGTGGCGTGCTGCAACCCATCAACGACGGCAACGGCTGCACCGATGATGCCTGCAATGCGAACACCGGCGCGGTCTCGCACGCCGTGCTGGCGCCGGCGGCGGCGGGCGCGGGTGGACGAGCGCTGTCGGTGTCGTTTCCCCAGAACTGCCCGGACGATGTGGCGCTGCGTGTCACTTCGTCCGACTTTCCGTGCATGGTTCAATATGTGGATTTGACCGGGGGTCTAACGGCCGTGCCGGTGTTCCAGTCGCCTGCCCTTTGGGGCACCATCACCGTTGTCGATCAGGCCGTCGTGCCGGAAGCGTCGTATCTGGTTCAGACGGAATTGCTCAGCGGCGCCGTTTCCGCGGAGTCGAGCCTGCAAACCTGGATTTGGGGCGATCTTGACGACGACGGCATCGCCAATTTGAACGATGCGCTGTTGGGCGTTTTGGCGTTCCAGAGTGATTTTTCGCTGGTTTCGTTGGAGACCGCCGACGTGGGGCCCTGTGAGCCGAACGGCGTTGTGAACATTGCGGATATTCAGCTTGTCGTGTTGGCGTTTCAGGGCCAAGCCTATACGGACACCGGCTGTCCGTTGCCTTGCCCATAAAGGGGTGCCCGGTTGCCTGAGGACCAAGGCCGCGGCTGGGTAGCGTCAAACGTAGCCTGGCCGCCCTCGGCCGGGGTTGTTCGTTTCCATTGTGGCGTATCCGCACACACTCGAGGGCGAATGAGCTACATCGTGGCGCATCCACATACACTCGGGGGCGAATGAGCTAAAGGCAAGTGTGCTACAGCGGTGTGCTGCAAGGCGTCAGCAGGTTGGCAATGCTGTCTTTGTTCACGGGCTCAATGATGCCGCGCTCTGTGATGATCCCCTTGATGTAACGCGCCTCGGTCACGTCGAACGCCGGGCTGTAACAGGCCGCGTCTGGCGGTGCCGTGAGCTTGCCGAATCCGCGGCGCACTTCTTCGGGATCGCGCTGTTCGATGGGGATCGCATCACCGGAATGGGTTTCCAAATCGAATGTGGTGCTCGGTGCGGCGACGTAAAACGGGATGTCGTGTGCGTCGGCCAGCACGGCCAGGCCGTAGGTTCCGATCTTGTTGGCCGTGTCTCCGTTGGCGGCGATGCGGTCGGCCCCGGTGATGACGAGGTTGACCCGACGCTGCTTCATGAGTACGGCCGCCATGTTGTCGCACAAGATAGTGACGTCGATCCCTGCTTGGCTTAGTTCCCAGCTCGTCAATCGGGAGCCTTGCAACAGGGGACGCGTTTCATCGGCAAAAACACGGAAGCCCACGCCATCGGCATGGGCAAGGTACATCGGAGACAGAGCCGTGCCGAGCTCAGCGGTGGCCAACCCGCCGGCATTGCAATGGGTAAGCACACCGTGGCCTTCTCGGATCAGGCTCTTACCGTAGGTGCCAATGGCACAACACATAGCGGCGTCTTCATCTCGAATCAACATCGCTTCTTGAAGAAGCGTCTGCGCGATTTCGGCGGGCTTCTCATTCTTGTGGGCTTCAGCGCAGCGCTTCATGCGCGCCAAGGCCCAAAAGAGGTTGACGGCCGTGGGACGCGATGAGGCCAAGGTTTCGCAGACCTCATCGAGCTTCTTGTTGAACGAGTCGCGCGATCCGTCGGTGGCATCGCGCACACCGAGGACCACGCCCATGGCCGCTGCGATGCCGATGGCTGGGGCGCCGCGGATGCAGAGCCGCTTGATGGCGTCCCACATCGTGGGCACATCGCGGCAGTGGATGAATTCGAGCTCTTCGGGCAGGCGGGGTTGATCGATCATCCGCGCGCCGCCCGCCAGCCCGCCGATCCCCTCGGTGCTCTTGGGGGGGAG
>CAZYXP010000021.1:26779-28721 GCA_964651325.1 uncultured Phycisphaeraceae bacterium | reverse complement strand
CTAGCGCAAACGAATAGCCAAAGAAATGGTAGGGGATTACGGACTGCGGAGGGGACCGGGAGCCCAGGCGAACTTGCAAGCCTCAGCGGTCATCGGCGCCACCATTAGTACCCCGGCCATCATCCACAAACAGCCCAGGCTGCCCCCCCCCTGCATACTACCAGGGCGGACTCTCGTACAAAGCACATTCCTCATCGTCATGATCTTGCTCCTTTTAAGAAAGCAGAACCACAGTCGCCACGTCAACCCGCGAACCAAACGCGGGCGCGGACGGCTCTTACCCGTCGGTTTTGCAGACGAGCCGCACGTTGGCTCGCCCCGACGTCAAGACACGACCACATTTTCGGCTGCCCAGCGGCAGCATGACGCAAAAGGCACCCACGCCGAACGAACCCGCACGCCCATCGCGCGAACGAGCCACGCCCAATACCAGGGGCACCTATTGAGAAGAGAAGAGTTGCAAGAGGAAGACCTCCGACCCAAACAGTACTCAACCAACCCAACGATACTACGACGACCAGAAAAAGTCAAGAAAAACGCAGATCGCGGCGCTTTTTTCCGGATCCCTCCTTTGTGCAAACGCAACACCGCATTCACTCTTGGCCGCTCGCTCATCAATGCGGCATCGCTTTGGCACAATAACGTGATTCGCCAAGTGGTCGTTGGGCACGGTTCGCGGGGCCGCGCGGGCTGAAGCCCACGGCTCGAGGGGGACGCTTGATGGCTCGGCCAGGGTGGCATGGGCAATTCCTGATTGCCCGTGCAGGGGAGGGCGAAGACACGGGTAAGCAGTAGCTTACCCATGGCACCCCAATCAAGACGCTTCCGGGCCACCCGGGCGCGGGCTGAAGCCCACGGCTCGGGAGCGGGTGATTCGCGAGCGCACGACGCCCATTTTCAACCGTGCGAAGCGGATCATTGGCTTGATGCCGCTTGATCGCCCGTTGCGGCGGCTTCCGGATGGACCACGATCACGCCGCCTGTTGCGGCGAACAGGAAATACCAGCGATCGCTCCACGCGCGCATGGCGTCGGTGCCGAGGATCATGTCGGGGAGTTCGGCCGTGTCATAGAGTGACACGGCCAGCGAGACCCCGCCCAGTTGGGGGTGGCTAATCACGACATTCTGACGCCCGGTGGCGAAGGCGGGCGGCGCGCCGATCAGGCCGCGCCGCATTACCGTGGCCGTCGCCCCCGTATCGAGCAGCGCGCGCAGCACAGCCCTTTGCCCGCCGGATTCCACCGTCACATCCACAAACGCGGCGTCGAAATCGGTCAGGCCGGGCGGACTCTTCGCAAACGGCAAGTGAACGCCGCCTTCGGGCAGGCCTGCAAGAAACTCCACGGTTGGAGTGGCAAAATCAAGCGCCAACGTCAGCCCCGTCTTTCGCAGAAATTCAAACCCCAACCCGTTGCAGCGGCAAATCGAGGCGTCCACGATGGCGCCGGGCGCCGTCGTTTCGAGCCCCCCGGCCGAGTAGGAAAACGGCTCGGTCAACTCGACCGTCTGCAAGCCGCCAAACGCCAAAACCTGGGCTGAATCCACAATCGCCAACCCGAACGGCTCCTTCAAGAGCACCTCAAACCCGCCGCCCGTATCGATGATGGCTCCGCCGACGTCGCGGCCGGCAATCTTGAGCTGAACTTCAAACAAGGTGGGCGGGCTGTCCGGAGACATCCAGCCGCATCCGGGCAGCGCGATCGCAATCCCCGTAGCGGCCAGCCACCGCGGCAACTGAATTATAAACACTCGTCGCAATCGTCGCCTCGCACGGACCATGCGTTCAGGGGACTGTCCACCAACATCGTACGAAGAAAAACGTGTCCGGGCGAGCCCGAGTCAACGGCCCTGAGCCCGGGACCGGCTCGACGGGTTCGATGCGTCGATGCCGGATCGCCCATCAGAGCCGCGGGCGCCAGCCTGCGGACCCTCCGCGCGGCAG
>CAZYXP010000021.1:0-26679 GCA_964651325.1 uncultured Phycisphaeraceae bacterium | reverse complement strand
GCAGGATGTCACCAGGCTTGCGCCAGGTGCTCTGAGAAGACGTCAACGGCTTGCGACAGCGTAGTAGGCGCACGCCGAGTATGCGTTACCCTACGGGCGACGTCGATGCCACGTCCAAATGCGCGAAACGAAACAAGAGCCGTGCGTCGCCGATCCAAGGTCGTCCGGTCAGCGTTGAACGTGTGTCTTGTTCGGCCTGCGGGATCGGTTCCAAGAACAGGTGGGTTTTCATGAGTGATTCGAATCAACCAGAGATTGGCGCCGTGACGTGGATGGATCTGACGATCCCAGACGCCCCAGCGCCTCAAAGAGTTTCATAGTCAGGTCGTCGGCTGGGTAGCTTCCGAGACGTGGCTTGTAACCCCAGGGGCGGCCCATGCCCCAGAAACAGCCTACGCTCCATCACAGCGGACGGCCGCTGTGCTACATGTGACGATCGGCGCTACGCGGGGCGGTCGACTTTTTGCCGCGGGCTAGTTGTCCAACGCGCCCTGGTCGATCCAGTCCCGAATCAGGCCGAGCTCCGCGGAGGACACGCGGGCCCCAATCAGCGGCATGGTTGCACCGACGGGTGGCGTATTGCTGGAAACCTTCAAGAACATCAAGCTCGCTGCGGCGTCGCCCGGCACGACCAGCGTGAGATCGGCATTCTGGACGCTGGGTTGATCCACGAGCAACGCATAGGATTCGCCCGCCACGAGCTTGAGCGCGATGCCCTCGTTGTCCGCGCGCCCCCCCGTCCGGTGGCATGTCGTGCAACGGTTGTTGAAAATGGGCTGAATGTCATCGGCAAACGAGATGGGTTGACCTGTTGACGGCGCCGCCACATTGACGGGGCCCCCGCAGCCGGTCGCGGACAACATCAATGCGGCCCAAGCCATCGCCGCCAGCGTGCGTCGTAATTTCAAAATGATCGTCAGACTTGACATAGGTTACTCCTTGTCGCTTCGATTGTTCCAAGCTTACCCCGCCCTCCCCGCGTCGGTCGCTTCCGCGGGAACACGCCCGCGTGTCGTTTGGCAGTCGGGGCCAGGCGATTCTACGAGGTTCGCAGTGTCCGGGACAGACCGGGTGGAAGCCTGCCGCTCCCTTGAGGGACCGCCCAGCGCTCGTCCGGCATCAGGTCAAGCCGGCATCAAATCCGGTTTTGCCAGGAAACGGCGTACCAGCGGAATGATATGCGCGCCGGCGTCTTCAAGCACGTAGTGCCCGGCGTCCGCGAAACGGTGCACGTCGGCGTCCGGGAATCGTCGCGTCCACTCTCGAAGAAACGTGTCGTCAAAGCAAAAATCCCGCCCGCCCCAGCAGATCAACATGGGGCGATCTACGAGGGATGCCAGCCCCGCTTCTGTCGATTCCAACACAGCGTAGCTGGCATCACCGGGTGTTTGCGGAATATCGCGAACAAAACTCAGATTGGCGATGCGGTTGGCGTAGGAATCATACGGCAGCAGGTATCCCTTGCGGACCTCGCGCGACATGCCCCCTTTTTTCTTGCACGCCATGGTGATCGCCGGTCTTGCGAATCCGTTGAGCCCGCGCACCAGTAGCTCCCCGATCACGGGCCAGCCGCAGACCCTAATGCGCCAGGGGATCAGAAACCCCAGAAACGCGGCCGTATTCAGCACCACGCTTCGCCGAAGCAATTCCGGATGGCGCGTCGCCCAGCCGAATCCGATCGCCCCGCCCCAGTCATGCACGACCATGTTCACGCGCGAGAGCCCGAGATATGCCACGAGTTTTTCAAGGTTTTGGATGTGCGTCGCCAGCGTGTATGGGTAGTTCGACGGTTTTTCTGACAAACCGCAGCCGATATGGTCGAGCGCAACCACCCGATACTGCGACCGCAACGCCGCAATCAGCTCGCGGTAATAAAACGACCAAGTGGGGTTGCCGTGAACCATCAGCACGGCTTCGCCTTCGCCCTCATCGACAAAATGCAGGCGAGGTCCGCCGACATCAAGAAAGTGAGACTCAAACGGGTAAAGCTCGCCCAAGCTGGAACCGTCGGCCGACACCTGATCCGCTTACCCGTGTATCCCGAGCATCATGCAGCTCAGGCCGCTGCCGATGCCCAACATGGCCACCTTTTCGCCGCAAGCCAGCGGCTTTCGTTCCAGCGCCATGGCCATGGTCAACGGAAGCGAGACGGAACCCACGTTGCCGAGAAACTCGAACGTGGAGAAGTCATGGGAAGCGTCCATGCCGATTGACTCATACAGCCGATCCCGATGGGCCGCGCCGACCTGATGGCAATACGTCCGGCTGATTTCGTCCTGGCTCCAACCCAAAACCTTCTTGAATACCGTCCACGTGCTGGCGGCAAGGGCACATCCGCCCTCAAGCAGCAATTCCGCGTCCGTCCGCATGCTCATGGACGAGTCCGCGGTCACGCCCGTATCCTCACTGCCGCGGCAAAGCTCGTTGTGTTCCGTGGCATTTCGAACTGCCCCACCGACGAGCCGATGGGCGACCCGCGTCACCGAATCGTGGGTCAGCACGAGGGCCGCGGCCCCCGATCCGATCGTCAGCGAGGCGAAGGCGGCCTTGAACTCGGCTCGAGTGATTTTGGCCGCGCCGCGCAGCTGATCGATTGTCGTCTTGACAAGGTTGCGGCTGCTCTCTCCCGCCACGACCAGACCGCGTTTGACCTGGCCCAGCTCGATCATGTTGGCCAGCGATACGATCCCATTGAGAAAACCCAGGCACGCATTCGAAATGTCAAACATGATGGAATCGTCGGGCAGGCGGAGATTGTCATGCACTATCGAGGCGGTGGCCGGCTCCAGACAATCCCGCGAGACGGAGGTGTTGATCAGGCATTCGATCTGGCCCGGCTCGACGCCGGCGGCGATGAGCGCCTTCCGCCCCGCCATCGTGCTGCCCTCGCTGGGAAGCATGCCGTCATCCCAGAATCGCCGTTCGCGAATGCCGGACATCATCTCAATCCGTCCGGGATGGGCCCCGAATTGGGCGTATACGGATGCGAGTTCGTGCTCGATTTCCTCGGATGCGACTACGTTGTCGGGGAGCACGTATCCAAACCCCTCAAGACACACATGGTTGTACTTCAGCATATCGCGAATTCCAAAACCTTTGAAACTTTGCCAGATGAAGGCAGGCATTATAGCCTTGGGCTTCAAGAATGGTAGCGAGGCTCCGGGAGCCTGCCCAACCATCGCCGATGATGGCCAAAAATAGGTGATTTGTCGATCGATGGGTAAGATTGCAACCCGGAACCTCGCAGACAGGAGATTCCATGACGCGCCGTACTCGCATCCTTGCCGCACTGCCCCTGGTTCTGCTCGGAGTCGTCCGGGCCGACATGGCGGAATCGAAGCTGACGATGGCCGGTTCTCGCCGAATGGCGCCCTTGCTGCGTGAGTTGGCGGACGAATACGCCAAAAACCACCCAAACTTCGGCGTCACGATCCAAGCCGGCGGCTCGAAGCACGGGATCGAAGCCCTGTGTTCCGGTTCAACCGCGGCCGCGCTAGCCCGGGCGATCACCCGCGACGAAGCCCGGACCATCAAGACCGCCACCGGCAGGTATCCCGTGGGCACGCCGATCGCGATGGACGCGGTGATGGTATACGTCCACAGGGATAACCCGGTCGCATCGATTTCGATCGCGCAAGCGGGCGAGATCTTTCGTGGCCGCATGACAAGCTGGACGACGCTAAACGTGCCCTTGGATCCTGTTCCGGGACACGAACATGGCGACGATTGCATCCTGGTCCATCCGACTGAGCCGCTAATCGACGTCCATTTGCTCGACGCAATGTCCGGCAGCGGGCAAGTCATGTCGGCGGTCGGCATGAATGGTAAGGCGTATCCTTCGCGCGGCTTGGCAGTGCATGACACTTGCCGCGGTGTGATTGATGCCGTGTCGCGAAGCCCACTCGCGATTGGGTTGGCCGGTTTGTGCCCGTTGCAGGGGACGCGTGCGATTCCCATTTCCAGCGAGGATGCCCATGAACCGGTGGCGGCCACGCCGGAGACGATTCAGCAGCGGCGTTATCCGCTCGCCCATTATCTCTACCTATATTCCGCGGGCGAACCGACCGAAGCGCTTCGAGGCTTCCTCGCCTTTGTGGTTTCAGGGGCGGGTCAAGACATTGTACGGAAATCCGAGTCCGGTTTGATCCCCCTACCGCTCGGATTGAATCAGGCCGACTAGCCGCGCGGCGCGGCGGGCGTTTCGCGTCGATAGAACGCGTTCCAAATGGCCTCGGCGGCCATGGCATGCGCTCGCTCATTGGGATGAGAGTCGCTGGGATTCACCGTGAGCGCTCGCGCGTCGAGCTCTGAAAAAATCGGCAAAAGATTCACCACCTCCACGCCGTGGGCCTCAAGAAAGAGCTGCAGACGTTCCAAGATTGCCATTTGGTCGAATCGCTCACCGCCTACCCTTAGAAACGGGAAAAGCACAACACGCAGGTTGGCCCCGCGGCTGCGACAAATCTCAACTAGGGCCTCAAGATCACGCTGGTGAGCCTGCCAGGTTGCGCCGCCGTTAAACGCGTCGGCGAGCCAATCATGATAGCCATAAACGGTGGGCGTTAGGGGAAGCAAGAAGCGCCGGTAGAGAAAGTCGAGCATGCAAGAACCCGATGGATTCACCCACCATGAGTCGGGCGGCACGGTCGGGTCGAACGCCCCAGACTTGGGAATCACCGATTCAATGTCGTTGGGCACGTAGCAAAGCACGATCTGGGAAACGCCGTAGCCATCTATGATTGTCTTCACCGGCTGCGCTTGCTGAGCCGTGCCCCAACCCGGCTTGGCGCAATTGAGCACCTCTACATGTTCGGTGGCTTGTTGCTGCTCAAACATCGCCTGCACGCGATCCGTGAAGCGATCAGCGACCTTGTCGATGCCCCATCCGTAGGTGAATGAATCCCCGACGAACGCAATCCTTTGGGTGTGCGCGGGTAGGTCGCGGACCCATTCGCGATCCCGACAGCCGTGAGAATTCAGGCGCGTGTTCAGCAGAAACCACCGGTAGGCCGGCAGCGACATGCCAAACCCGTCGGTACGCACGCAGATGAATCGAAGATAGGTCTCGCCCGCCATACCCGCCGTGGAGAGCAAACCGACAAACACGAGCAAATTGCCGAGGACAAGGCGTATTCGTGGGCGGCGGTCGCGCGGGAAGACTTTGAAGAAACACCAGATGTTCGCGAGCACGGAGGCGTAGAGCAATCCGAGCGTCCCGTAGTCGAGCATGTAGCCGAACGGGCTCATGGCGAGCATCCCACGCGCTCCATGGACAGATCAATCGCAGTGGCGCCGTGGGTGATCGCCCCGACCGAAATCCGCTCAACTCCAGTGGCGGCCACTTGCCCCGCGGTGGTCAAATCGATGCCCCCCGATGCCTCGAGTTCCACCTTGCCTTTGAGCCCGAGCCCGTCGCGCAGTTGGACCGCCTTTTGCAAATCAACAGAAGAGAAATTATCCAGCAAGATGACGTCGATGCCCGTTACGCTCAGCAGTCCCTGCAGTTGCCCCAACGTTTCCGCCTCCACCTCGACAAAGCCCGGTTTGGCGTCCGCTCTGGAAAGCTGGTTGAGCATGCGAAACGCTTCGCCGGGCATGGCCCGATCGGTCCGCTGCGTAAAATGGTTGTCCTTGATCAACACGGCATCGAACAGCCCCATCCGATGATTCTTGCCGCCGCCACACCGCACGGCGTACTTTTCCAGCGACCGCCACCCCGGCGTCGTCTTGCGCGTGTCATAGATTTTCGCGCCGCTACCGGCGACGGCCGCCACGTAGGCTTGCGTCAGCGTGGCGATGCCGCAAAGCCGTTGCAGGAAGTTGAGCAGCACGCGCTCGCTGGACAGCAACGATCCAAGCGGACCTTGGATTTTGGCTAGAACATGAGGAACCTTGCTGATCGCATACCCGTCGAGCGTGTCCTCGCTTAGATGCAACTCAAGCGCTGGATCGTAGGCGCGAAGCACGAGCTGAGCGATGGCCGTGCCGCAGATCACGCCGGGTTGTTTCAGCAGAAGCGAGAACGTGGCCTGCTCGCCGGCGTTGGGGATCAACGACGTGGAAAGATCGCCCGCGCCGAGGTCTTCCTCCCGGGCCAGCTCGATAAGCCGCATGACTGCCGTATCATTCGTCAGATCCATAGTGCTCCGCCGATCGCGCGGCCAGAGATTCACGTGGTCAAGCCTTCCGCTTCGCAACAGCTTTGGGTTTGGCCGCTCCGGCTCGCTTGGGCGTAGGTTTCATAGTGGCCCCCTTGGCAGCCGGTCTCGCCTTTTTTCTTGGCAGTTTCGCTGTGGGGGCGCGTCTTCGCGCTGCCGGCACCGCCGACTCATAGAATTCGATCAACTTCTTTACCGGAACTCGCTTGATCGTCTTACCGATCACTTGCAACGCCACATCCTCGAGTTTCCTGAAACGCACGCATGACTTGCCCATGTCCAGCTTCTTGCCGGACTTGGCCCAAGCCTCGCGAAACCAAGCTTCGTGCTCCGGGTCGCTGTAGATGCACATGAGGTAGATTCCCATGTGGTTTTTTTGGGATGCCAAGCCCACATAAGGCAGGGGTTGCGTGGGGTCACAGTGATACCCGGGCGGGTAGATAGAGTGGGGCACGACGTAGCCGATTCCGGTGGAACTCATGCACTCCTCATAGCCCTTGGGCAGATTTCTGAGCACGACATCGCGGACGGCCGCAAGCGCCTCACGCCGATCAGGCGGGAGGCTGGCGAGGTATTGTTTGACGGTCTTGGCCGTGGTTTGCATGCCCCCAGGATACCCCGAACCGACGAATCGGTCGAACCCCCGCGGCAACCGCTTTGGCCCAGGTGCTTCCCTGATCGTGTCCTCTTGCCTAGAATCCCGCATCTTATGTCGCTCACCGTGCTGCATGTTGTTGAATCGATGTCGGCGGAGGCCGGGTCCATCGCGATCAGCCTTCGCGGGCTGTTCGCCGCGCTAGCCGCGCGCGATATCCGCTCGGACGTCCTGGTATCTAAACCCGGTCCAACCTCCTCGCCAAGTGCGAAAACGCCGGACTACGTCACCCACGACGTCAACCAAACGCCGGTCAGCAATCTGGTAGCCGGATGCGATCTGGTACATCTGCACGGATGGGGGACCAGCGCCACCGCCCGCGCCGCAGCGAAGGCCGCCCGCGCGCGGCAGACACCCTACATCCTCTCGCCACTGGGCTCTCTGTGCCCAGATTTTCCCGCAAGAAGGGGTTGGAAAGACCGACTTCGCGAGCGTTTCTTCGACGCGAGCCTCATTAGCTCTGCGGCCGCCATCACGGCCGTCACCGATGCCGAAGCGGATCACCTCACTGAAGACCGAAAACTGGCGGCCGTCATGGTTCTTCCCTACGGATTGGATTTCTCGGCCTATCAGAACGGCGGCGATTCTACGCCACAAGCGCCACCATCCGGTGGCAATCGATGTCTTCTCGTCATGGGGCCCGTGGCTCCGTGGGCGGGGCAGGCGCTGCTTCTGAAGTCCTTTGCCGAGATCGGCTCCGGCGCCGACGGATGGGACGTGGCCATGGCCGGCTCCGATCCCGGAGACTGGCGACGACCACTTGAGGCGGCCGTGCGTCGCAAGGGGGGGACGGATCGCGTCACGTTCGCAGAAGCTAACGACCAAGAGGCACAGTGTGCATGCCTCGCGCGGGCGTCCCTGCTGGTCGCGCCGGCCATGCACGTAGATCACTGCGTATCCGCCCTGCAAGCATTGGCGGCTCGAGTGCCTTTGTTGATATCCGACCGGATCGCCCCACCGGCGATGAACGGTTCTGTCGAGGTCTTCGACCCGACCCGAGAAAACTTGAAAAAAGCACTGCGCGCCACCCTGTGCCTGGATGACGACCGATTTCGTGATCGCGCCACGCAAGCATACGAAACGGCCCGAACCTCCTATGACTGGCCCAACGTCGTGGATCGTTTTGTAGATCTCTACCGCGGGCTAAGATAAATCGGCCTATGAATCCCAAGCTCATCTCAGCGGATATGAAGAAAGGGAAGGACGCCTCGAAGAAATTTCGAGCGCGAGACTTGGCGCGCGTGCTGGCGCTGGCGGCGCCGTACAAGCGTAGCCTGGCGTTGGGGTTGCTGTTGACCATTGTCTTCGCTGTCTTTCACACGCTAAGCATCGCCGGAGCGTTCCCCGTCTTCAAGATTCTGCTGGAGGACGAAGGCCTTGGCGGATGGGCGGATCGGATCGTGGCCAGCGAGCGCATGGGCGTCTCCCTTGCGCCGCCGACGGCCGACGGTCGATTGATGGTCTTGCAGACGCCCGACGCCGTACCCGGGCACACCGGGTTTCGGGCGGGCGACATCCTGCTGAGCTGCAAGATCGGCGAGGGTGGCGAGATCCACGGCGGGAGAGCGGTCGTCGAGGCCGTCACATCGTTGATCCATCCACAGCCGTTGCTTGTCCGCGTCGCTTCCGAGGGCGTCGTGCGCACCGTCGAAGTTATGCCGCGCGACGTTTCGACCAAGCTCCGCGTGCTCAAGAACGTGTTGACCCTAATACCGATCGACCCGAACGATAAGAACAGCAAGCTTTGGACCCTCGGTTACCTCCTGGCGGGCCTCGTGTCGATCGTGTTTGTCGGCAACGTCTTTAGATATTTGGGCGAGGTGCTCATCGCTCAAGCCGTGCTCCGGTCCATGCTGGATCTTCGCGCCCGGCTTTACGAGCGCGTCTTGCAACTGCCGATGAGCTTTTTCGCGGGGCAGCCCACCGCAGATCTCGTCACGCGATTCGTGCAAGATGTCCAAGAGATTCAGCGCGGGCTGATGACGTTTTTCGGAAAATTCATCCGCGAACCGCTCAAAGCCGCGCTCCTGCTGGGCTTTGCCTTCACCCTAGACTGGCGGATTACGTTGACGATGGTCGTCGCCGTTCCGATTACGATGGGCGTCTTTCTTGCGGTGGGCCGCAAAGTCAAGAAGGCGAATCGGCGCCTGCTGCAAGGCTACGGATACATGATCGACGCCTTGACAACCAGCCTGCACAACCTGCCGGTCGTCAAGGTGTACACGGCCGAGGCACAGGAACAAGCGCGATTGACCATGGTGGATCGCCACATGTTCAAACAACAGCTGAAGCTCGCCAAGCTACAGGCATTCGTCAGCCCGATGATCGAAACGCTGGCGGTCATCGCGGGGGGGATGGGCACAGTCTGGCTGGCGAGCCGAGTGGTTCATCACGCCCTTCCGATTTCCACGTTTGTGACGCTGGGCGTGGCGCTGGCGATGCTTTTCGATCCGTTGCGCAAGCTGACCGATGTTTACGTGCGCTTGCAGCGCTCAACCGCCGGCGCGGAGCGGGTGTTGCAGGTCATCGATTATCCGATCGAACAGGATGCCCGCGCGGACCACAAGGAGATTCAACCGCTGGCTACGGCCATCGCGTTTGAGCACGTGACGTTCACCTATCCCAATGCAGAGGCGCCGGCGCTTACCGACATCAATCTTGTGATCCGCAAGGGTGAAACCATCGCCTTGGTGGGGCCGAACGGCTGCGGCAAAACCACGCTCGTGAGCATGATCCCGCGTTTGCGCGTGCCGGACACGGGCACCATTTGCTTCGATGACACGCCGCTTTCGCAGGCCGATTTGCCGAGTTTGCGCCGGCAGATCAGTGTGGTGAGTCAGGAAGCCGTCGTCTTTGCCGGAACGCCCGCCGACAACATCGGCTATGGCACGCCGATCGATGATGGACAAGCCGACCGGCGCGAACGCGTCATCCAGGCTGCCCGACGGGCCCACGCCGACGCGTTCATTGGCAACATTCCCGGCGGCTACGATGCCGATCTGGGCGAACGCGGCACGACGCTCTCGGGCGGACAACGTCAGCGGCTGGCCATCGCCCGCGCCATCTACCGCGATGCCCCTGTGCTGATCTTCGACGAAGCCACCAGCCAAATCGACTCCGAATCCGAACAGAACATCCAGGAAGCCCTCAAGGAATTCGCCCAAGACCGCACGACCATCATCATCGCCCACCGGCTAAGCACCATTCAATTCGCGACGCGTATCGTCGTGATGGAAGCCGGCAAGATCATCGACAGCGGCACGCACAAAGAATTGCTGGCCCGCTGCCCGCTCTACCGCAAGCTTTGCGAAACGCAGTTTGGGGGAAGCTAGGAAGCTGTCAGCTATCAACCGTCAGCCATAGGGGAACTCGGCTCGGTGTAGCACAGCGGCCCTCCGCTGTGTTCGGCCAGCCAGCTACATGGCCGGCCAACCACCCAGCGTGTCCGGCCTACCACCCAGCCGAGGGCGGCGGAGCTACAAATGGCTAAATCGCGCGCAGCGAGACGTAGGCCATGATTTTGTAGGCCAGTCGCGCCGCCAGATATTCTGTGACCGCTTGTCCGGGAAGGGGAATCACTTCCACGATATCGGCGCCTACGATCGTCTTCTCCGCCGCGACGCGGCGCAGCAATCCGGTCACTTGAGCCCAGTCCAACCCGCCCGGCTCCGGGGTTCCGGTGCCCGGCGCCGCGCTGGGATCGAACCCATCTATATCCACGGTGACGTAGACCCGCTCACCTAGCGCGTCAATGGCACGATCCATCCAGTTGCAATTATCGTAGCACTCGGAAGCGGCGATCACATCAATCTTCTTGCGCCGCACGAAGCGGTGCTCTTCCTTCGCCATCGAGCGAATGCCCACGGGCACGACGGCCTCAACCCCCAACTCCAGCACGCGGCGCATCACGCAGGCATGCGAAAACGGACTTCCTTCGAACGTGTTGCGCAGATCCAAATGAGCGTCGAGCTGTAACACGGAAAGACGCTTGTAGCGCTGCATCGTTGCACGCACCAATGCCGACGTAATGCTGTGATCGCCCCCCAACCCAAACAAGAATTTCCCATCGCGAACGATCTTCCCGGCCCGTTTGAAGATCGTCTCGTGCATGGCCTCTGGACCACTCACATCGGGCTCCATGGCCGCAAGCGTAGCGATCCCTTCGTGGTGAAACTCCGCGCCCAACTCCTCGTCAAAATCTTCCAGATGGCGCGAGGCGGCAATGATCGCCTCCGGGCCGCGGGCGGCGCCCTTGAGAAAAGAGGCCGTGGCGTCGTAGGGAATCGGCAACACGGCAAACCGCGACGTAGCGTAGTCGCAATCCTCGGGATCAAGGGCCAGGAATCCATCGGGCGTGGTGGGCATGACAATCGCTCTTTGGCGCCCTGTGGGCGCGCTATGGGGATGGGCCGATCAGGGAATCAACACGGCCGCCGCGACCGCCGTGGTCCACAGGCCGTTCTTGTCGCCCTCGGCCGTTTGAACTTCCGCACGCGTGCGTACCACCAATCCCTTCGCCTTGTAGATTTCCTTCCGCTCGTCGTAGGCTCGATCGGGATCAAGATCGATGCCCATCGTGGTGGCCAGCATGCTCGCGGCCATGTCCTCTACGTAATCGCCGCAGATGCGTCGGGTCATGCCGAATCCGTGATGCTCAGAGATATAACCGTACTTGTCTTTGTCGGCCGGGATGGCGAGGCCAATGCCCGAGCAGGCCAGGCGATTCGGCTCGTTCGTTCTGGTCTCCGCCATCACGCAAAACACGATCTGTCCTGGCGCAAGTTTCTTCAGGCCGCGCTGCCGGCTGACGATCTTGCAGCCCGGCGGATAAATGCTGCTGACGCGAACAAGGTTGAAGGCAGCAATGCCCGCATCGCGCAGGGCTTCCTCAAAGGACTGCAGGCTCTGCTTGTGCTTGCCTACGCCTCGCGTGAAAAACATCTGCGATGGCACGAACGTCTGATACAATCGTGTACTCCGCAAGATTCGTAGGTCACTGGCCGCCACGCGGGTTGGGGATTATATCCTCGCCTCCCGCGCGCACAAGCATGCGCCGATTCTGTTGCGGACCAACGCATCCCAGCCGAGGGCGGCTGGGCTACGAATGTAGCATACTCGCCCCTGAATGTGGACACTCGCCTCGCGCATGCCCACGGTCGCTGCGAGGCTACCCCATGACCAGCTCAAGAATCCTCGGTTGGATAGCGCGAAGCGCCTGACCCCTATGGCTGAGTTGGTTCTTGCGCTCGGGGGAAAGCTGCGCGGCAGTACACCCTTGATCGGCAACCCAAAAGTACGGATCGTAGCCGAACCCGTTTTCACCGTGGGGCGCATTAGCGATGGTCCCCTCCCACGTTGCGAAGGCCGTCGCCAAGATGCCGCCCGGATTCGCCAGCGCCACGCTACAGCAAAACCGCGCGATCCGCTGATCCGCAGACACATCCGCAAGCGCGGCGATCAGTTTCTTGTTGTTCTCCGTGTCGGTGGCCCCTTCACCGGCGTAGCGAGCCGAAAACACGCCGGGCGCGCCACACAGCGCATCGACCACCAATCCGGAATCATCGGCCAACACGAAGCGGTCCAGCGCCTTGGCATAACCCAGGGCCTTGATTCCCGCATTCTCGGCAAACGTGACGCCGTCCTCAACCGGTGCCGGCATCTCGGGAAATTCATCCAACGTCTGTAACGTCAGCGACGCCCCTTCGAGCAGCTTGCGAACCTCGCGAAGCTTGCCCTTGTTCCCCGTGGCCACGACCAGATGCGGTCCGCCTACCAAAGCCCCGACTCCCGCTTGTTGGGAACTTCCACGAGGCGTGATTTCACGCGAATACGCTTGCCATCCTCGCTCGGCGCGCGATAGATTTTCCCGTTGAGCCGGTTATATCGGAGCACTTCGTCGCGCTGAAGCGCCGTCACGTTTGCGCTCTGATACGGCAAGCCAACAGGCGGGACGATCACAGCGCCGGGGCCGAATCGCCCCACCGTAACCATGCTCGCGCCCTCGGCATGATGGTAGTACGCCTCGTAGCCGCGATTTCTCAACTCCGTGCAATAATCGGCCGCCGCCTGCTTGAAATCCCAAAAATCGTCCGTCGGCTCGAACACGGCTACTTGAAGGCTGTACGTCGCATCCACCCCCGCCAATCTCCATTCGGGATTCCCCACGTCAGGCGTGGGAACGCGAACGGTTCGAGCCAAGCGGAAGTAGCGCGTCCCGTCGGCCGTGCCCAGGCTCTTAATCAAATCCATATCATCTTGGAGGCGGCTCGGTGTGGCACGCTTGCCTGTCTTGGGATCAATCCGTCGGTAGTAGACGCCGTAGTACAGGCGCGACAACTCTTCGGAATCATGCGTGATGACAATCGCTTGGGCGCGAATCCCGCGGCTGCGTCGTAGGGTCGCGGCGATCTGCTCGATCATGCTGTGGCGATCAGGCCCGCGCAACTCTAGGCATTGGATCGTCCAAGGCTGCCCTTTGGGACCAAACGGGGAGCCGCTCTTGGCAAGCAGAAACCCGGCCGCGTTGCGTTGAGGCGCTGCGCAATTCGTTGCTAGGCCGATCAAGAGAACCGCGCCGACGCACCACCATCGAAACGAGACGCTGCCGATACTAGGTCGTTTCATCGCACACGCCGCCTCAGGGCTCTGCGCTGCAGTTCCAGGAGTTCCTTGATACCCCGCGACGCCGCACGCAGCAGCTTGTCGAGCTCTTGTCGTGAGAACGTGGCGCCTTCTCCGGTTCCTTGAACCTCGATGTACTCACCCGACTCGGTCATCACCACATTCATATCCACTTCAGCCGTGGAATCTTCGGAATAATCCAAATCCAGCAGCGTACGCCCGGCGACCTGCCCGACGCTGACGGCCGCCACGGCCTGACGAATCGGGCTCTTGCGCAGGTGCTTCTCTTTCATGGCCCAACGGACACAATCGTAGAGCGCGACGTAGGCACCGGTCACGCTGGCCGTTCTCGTCCCGCCGTCCGCTTGCAGCACGTCACAATCGATCAAAATCGAATGCTCGCCGAGCAAGTCCATATCCACCACGGCTCGAAGCGAACGACCGATGAGCCGTTGGATTTCCTGCGTCCGCCCGTCCAACTTGGTGCGATTGCGTCGCTTGCGTGTGTTGGTGGCGCTGGGGAGCATTTCGTACTCGGCCGTCACCCAACCCTTGCCCTGCCCCGCCCGCCACGCGGGCACGCTGTTTTCAAAGCATGCCGTGCAAAGAACCGCCGTGTTCCCGGTGCGTATGAGCACCGACCCGGGGGCGTGCATGGTGTAGCCTCGCTCGAACTCCACGGAACGAAGCTGCCCGACTTTTCTGCCATCTGTTCGCGCCAAGGTGTGTATCTCCTTTGGAACGGGTTCTATTCAGAGCCGCGACCCGAGCCGCATACTTTAGCCTGCGCGGCGCCGCGTATCCGCGAGCCCGAGTAAAGCCGCGCCCTAGCGTCTGGTCGGACACCAGGAAGAGGCTGCATGAAGATCACAACCCAAGCGCATCAGCAAGCGGCGAACATAAATGGCCCCAAGTAGCATGTCAACGAATGGCCGACGCCCACGCGGCGAGGCAGCGCCGCGTCATCGGGCCGGTCGCGCGGACCTCCATGGCGCGGTTTGCCACCCCCGTCACCTGCATCTCAATCCATAGGCAATCGGCGGGCATGGCCTCGGCCACGCGATCGGCCCACTCGACCACCACCGCCCCACCGCCCGGCAACTCATCAAACCCCAATTCAAACAGCTCGTCGGCGCCGGCCAGCCGGTATGCATCAATGTGGTAGAGCAGGCAGCGCCCCGGGTATTCGTGGATCAGCGTGAACGTCGGACTGGTCACCTTGCGGGCATCCGGAAACCCGGTTCCCAGCGCCAAGCCCTTCACAAAATGCGTCTTTCCCGCACCGAGCCTCCCCACCAACGCCAAGACGATTCCCGGCTCTAGCAACGCCCCAAGCTGCTCCGCGAGGGCTTGGGTCCGCTCGGGAGCATCGCTTTCGATGGCCAGATGTTGGGATTCGTTGCTCAATGGACGTACCCCGCCGGTTGAATCGCCGTTAGCGATCCATCTCGTGCCTGAAGGTGGAACCCCTCCGAGACGATGCTTCCCACCCGAAAAAGCGTCACGGATTCGGGCAGGGAGGCTACTGGATCCACGGCCAAGAGTAGCTCGAAGTCTTCACCATCCGTAAGCGCGTGATCCAACGGGCTGCGTCCGGTGGATTCGGCAAGCCGGATGGCGGCGGCACTGATCGCATCTTCCAACAAAGATTCCTCCAAGACCGCGCCCACGCCCGACGCCTTGCACATGCGCCACAGGTCCAGTGAAAGCCCATCGCTAACATCGATCATGGCGTGGAGCGATGCGCCGAGGCATTGGGCCAAGGCCTTCGCCTCGCTGATCCGAGGCTCAAAGGTCAAATGATGCCCCGCCCGACTCCCGCCGAGCGGGCCGGTCACATAGAGCCCATCGCCAGACTTGGCCTGATCGCGACGAACGGGCTCAACATCCGGATAGGGCTCGGCCACGACGACCGCGTCCAGCGCGATGGGATGGTCCCACGACGTCGTGTCGCCGCCCACGATCGCTACGCCCAACCGCCGAGCCTCGCCAAACGCCCCTTCGAAGATGTTCTTGAGCATCGCCACCGGCCGGCTCTTGGGCCATGCCACGGAAACCGTCATCGCCATCGGCCTCACCGCCATGGCGGCGCAATCGCTGGCGCAGCACGCCACGAGCTTGCGCCCGACAAGCGCAGGATCCTCGCGCTCCAGGTCGAAATGTACCCCTTCCAGCAGCATATCCGACGAAATCAGCATCGTTTTGCAGGACGTCGCCAGCGACGCCATATCGTCACCGATCCCGAGTGTCACAGAATCAGCGGCGCTGGGTTGCGCGGCGAGCCAATCCACAAACTCTGTTTCGAAGTTATTCATCAGAACACATTCTACCGACGCGGCTCCGGATAGGTAGGACTTGCGAGCAATGGGACGCGAACGATTACCACCAAGACACGGAGACACCAAGAGACGGGATTACGAGCAGATGGGGGGCTAATTCGACGGGGTGACGGCGCACCGAGAATCGTACTGTTGGATGGCAGATCTCATTGCCAATCAGAAAATGGGCGATCCGAGGGCGTTGAGCCGATCGATGTGAATCGGCTATACTGGCGGCTTGGACTCGTTACCGAAAGAAGGACTCAAAACATCACCTAGCATCGCGCACCGCGGTTGCTGGTCGGAGCTGCTCCCATGAATGAAGCCCTGTTCGCATTGGTCGGATTGACAGTCGGCGCGGTGGTTGCGGCTTTTGCGTTAAGCCGCTTTCGGACGGAACGCGACCGGCATGCCTCAGAGCAAGCTGAAACCAACGAGCAGCGTTTGCGCGAGGAGCGTGAGAGATGGTTGGAGCAAGTCCAATCGAGTGTGCAACGGCTATCACGAGACGCGCTTTCGGCCAACAGCGATGAGTTTCTCAAGCTCGCGCAAACCCGATTTCAACAACAAACGGTGGTGGCGAACGAATCGCTCGAATCCAAAAAGAAGCTGATCGACAACCGCGTCGAAGAGATCGACAAGAAACTCACAAGCCTCAACAGCCTTCTTCAGCAAAGCGAGCGCCAGCGGGCCGAATCGCACGGCGGGCTCAAAGCCCAGCTCGAAAAAGCCACCGCCGCTACGAATCAACTTCAAGCCACTACAGGCCAACTGCGCGAGGCGCTCGCCAATTCCAAGAGTCGCGGCCAGTGGGGTGAGCGCATGGCCGAAGACGTTCTGCGGCTCGCGGGGTTTGTCGAAAACGTAAACTTCTTCAAGCAACGACGCCTCGAGGGGGGCACGATTCCCGATTTCACCTTCCCCCTGCCCGGAAAGCAATGCGTACACATGGACGTGAAGTTCCCGTTGGACAACTACCTAAAGACGCTGGATGCCAAAGATGAAGCGTCCCGCAATACGCACAAGACCCAATTCCTTAGAGACGTTCGCGCGAGAATCAAAGAGGTAACAACCCGCGACTACATCAACCCGGGCGACGGCACCGTCGACTACATGATTGTGTTCATCCCAAACGAACAGGTGTACGGATTCATGCACCAAAACGACAGCACGCTCTTGGATGACGCCCTGCGCAACAAGGTCGTGCTCTGTTCGCCGCTGACGCTGTATGCGATTCTGGCCGTCATCCGCCAGGGCGTGGACAACTTTCGCCTTCAAGAGTCGTCGAGGGAAATCCTCAAGCTCCTGGCCGAGTTCAAGAAGCAATGGTCCAAGTATGTCGGCGCCATGGAGAAAATGGGCGACCGGCTGGACGCGGCGAGCAAGGAGTATCAGACGCTGACCGGAACCCGAACCCGCATGCTAGAGCGGCAGCTCGACAAGATTGAGAATCTGCAAGAGCAACAGCTCGACAAGACCCAACGGTCCGAACCCGGCGTTCCCGGACTGCCGGCGGATCCGTAGGAGTCAATCGCTTCAGAGCACCTGGCGCAAACCTGGTGACATCCTGGTCAGACGACCCACCGCAAACAGTCCACAGGCTTGCGCCAGCGGCGCTGAATCGGGCAATCCATTCCGCTGGCCGGGTCGCGCAAACCGGTTCCCTAAATCGCTTGCGATGCGGGTGGTCCGGTCGCTATGAACCCGGTACACTGAGCCCGATGGTGGTGAAGGGACGCGCCCTGCGTTTGCGCAGTTGGTGAGGCCCAGACTCCCGAAGGATCCGCGACGCCCCATGAAGATTTACACCAAAACCGGCGACGACGGCACAACAGGCCTCTATGGTGGTGCCCGCGTCGCCAAGGACAGCCTCCGGGTGTCGGCGTACGGCGCGGTGGACGAAACCAACGCGACCATCGGCGTAGCCGTCGCCGGGTGCGCCGATCAGGAGATGATCGGGTGGCTTCGCACGATTCAGTCCGACCTGTTTGTGCTCGGCGGAGCCCTGGCCACGCCGAAACCGAATCCGGCCGTGCCCGCGATTGCGTCGAGCCGAATAGAAGAATTGGAGCAACTTATCGACCGGCTTGAAGCGGAACTCGACCCGGTAAAATGGTTCGTGCTCCCCGGGGGCACCGCCGTCGCGGCCGCGTTGCATTTGGCTCGAACCGTTTGCCGCCGCGCCGAGCGTGAAGTCGTTTCGCTGGCCCAGACGGAATCGATTGAAACGCTCGCCACGGTGTACCTGAACCGGCTAAGCGACTGCCTGTTCGTCATGGCGCGGCTTGCCAATCGCCGAGCAGGCACTGCGGACATTCCCTGGATCGGCGGAGACCGATAGCCGGTGGGCTCCGACACAGTGGCGCTGGATCGTCGCAAACCTGCGGTGCAATCGTCTTGGGCACGTTGTCGCTGCGTTTTGCACGCGAGCCTGAGAAGGCGCACCGCACACGAAATCGGCGATCGGGCCGATAAGAGCTGCAAGACACGGGCAGAACATTTGCCCCGCCCGAAACGTACTCTATTCATGAGCCAGGCCTGCCCATAATGCGAGTCGATCCCATCTCCACCGCCCAGAAGCTCCGCCCACTGCACGTGGCCACCCTCGCGTTGTTTCTGATCACAGTCGGCGGCGGCTATTTTCTGCTCAGCGCCGCGGAATCACCCGAGTTGGTTGACGGCGCTGTTCGCTGGCAAGCTCAGTCTCCGCTGCGGGCGGTCGTGCGTCTGCTGTGCATGAACTACGCCCACCCAACGATCCACCAAGGGGCCATCAAGGTGTACTTGCTCGGCATCGGTGGAGCGATCGCGTCGATCGCGCTCGGTATCGCCCTACTAGCCCGGTCCCCCGAGAGTTCGAGTTTGCCCGCGGATTTTGAGGCGAACGACCCGGACCAAGCCAACGAAAAAAGGCATAACCCCCGGGGCAAAGCGCGCATTTCGCCCGTGACGGCCTCGCAGGCGATGCTTGGCCTTCTTGTCCTTTGGTCATTCGCGAGCGGTCGCTGGTCGGATGCCCCGGACCTTGCGATCGGAGCTAGTGTCCTGCTCGCGATCCACACCCTGTGGCCATTAAGTCTGGCATATTGCTTGAATCACCGCGCGGCACGCATCGCGAGCGGCGTTTTGTTGGGAATCGCTACGATGGCGGCGTTGGTTGCGATCTGGTATTTCCACGGCCGAAATCCCACGATCCGAGCCAAGTTTCCGTTTGGTAACCCGACGTTCCTTGCCGCAGCCCTGATCCCCGGCGCCATACTGGCGACGGCCATGGGTGTGGATCAGTTGAGGCATATCTGGCATGCGCGCTCCGCTCGACCTGTTCTCAACGCGGTTGCGGCGTTCTTGGCGTTGATCGCCATCACCTACACGTTCGTGCTCTCTGGGTCACGCGGGCCGGCGTTGGGGTTGGTGTTTGGTTTGCTTGCGGCAGCCTTTTTCGCGGTGCATGGCTGGCGCAAGCTTATTCCGATCGGCGGCGGCGTGGCCATCCTCGTAGCCGGAGCCTTCGCACTCCCTCGCGTAGCCACCGAGCCTTCCGACACGGGTCGTGACAGTTCCGTTCGCTTCAGACTTTACGCCGCGCAGTACGCGCTAGCCCTAGCCGCCGAGAAACCGCTCACCGGAAACGGCCAAGCCGCCTACGTCCGCCTCGCAGACAATCTCGCGACCGAGGATGTGCTGGCAGATCCTCAACCCTTTGCGGCGCGTATCGCCCATGCGCACAACGAATGGCTCGAGGTGCTGGCAGACCTGGGCACCGTGGGCTTGGCGCTTGTCCTTGCTGCACTTGGTCTTTGCCTACACGCGGGCCATCAGGCCTTGAAGCGAACCGAATCGCGGCATCGGTGGATGCTGATCGCCTTGCTTGGCAGTTTGGTAGGGTTGATCGTCGAAGCCGCCACCGGTGTCGGGCTGCGCGTTTCAGGCGTTGGCACTGTCTTTTACACCGTAGTCGGCCTGCTGTGGTCGCTTTGCGGGCCCGTGGGGCTCAACCCGCGCGATGCCCTGAGCAAGACCGGCTGGGCGCGGCATGCGATCGGCGCATCGGCCATGGCCTTCGGCATTTGCGGCCTGGTTCTAAACCAATCCGATTTTGACGCAGCGCGGGCGGCGTTTGACGCCCAGCGGCTCCTGAAGAGCGGGAAAATCCAAGAGGCGATTCCGTTCGCCGAGAAAGGCCGGCATCGCCTGAACCCCCAGCGAGCCTTGATTGGCGAATACCGCGTGGCCGATGCACACGTGCGCGCGGCACGGCAATTGCAATCGCAGGGCGCGGATCGGCAAGCCAGGGCCCAGCGCGGCCTGACCAACGGCGAGCAGCTCATGGCGCTGTCGATGGAAGACTTCCAACAGAGCTATGAGCACTGCGTGGCAGCTAGCGACGCATTGGCGTCACTTCTGAGAAAATCCCCCGGGTTCATGAATCAGGGGCGGCTGGACTACTTCCTGAATCTGACGCTGGCATCGCTGGCTGCGGGCCAACAGCAGGAAGAGCAGTTCATTCGTGCCGCCCGAGGGGCCATTGAACGGGAGTTGAAGCGCCAACCCTATAGTGATTCCATCGCGGCCGCCTGGGCGCAGCTTTCCACCACCGCCGACGACCCCCGGCAAATCCTGACCACGCTGGCTAGGCCGCTGCGTTATGGTCGTATCACCGCGACATATTACGAACTATTCGGCGCCTTGTTTGCCGATCAGAAAATGCCCGATGCGCTGAAAGACGTGCTCGAACAAATCGGCCAAGCCGAATCGAACGATACACAACCGGCCCAAGACTCGCTGGAGGCCTGGGCGCCGGAGCTGCTGCGCATCGCGGCCACCGTCGAGTTTATGCGCGGCAACTACGATACCGCCGTTGACCTGCTGACGAGGGCCGCGTCCCGATACGAAAAGCTGGTGCACGGCACCTCCATGGCGACCGCCAGTTGCTACGCCGAGCTTGCCAACGCGCTGTTCTACAGAAGCCCAGAAGCGCCCGCACCTGCCATCGAACACGCGGCCCGCGCCCTGGCCGCCTGTCCGGATTCCCTACCAGGCCGAACCCTCAACCTGACCACCCGCCACCGGCAGGTGGATTACCTGCTTGCGTCGGGAGACGAGGATCGCGCGGTGGACGTCCTGCGGCGTACCGCCCCCGCTGAGGTTTCCCGAAAGACGATCGATCTTGAGCTCGCCGTGCGTTATCTGAAGCTCTGCGAGACGGTCTTGGGGCGACGCCAGGCGCAGGTGTTGCGCCAGGCGCCCACCCAAATGGCCCCGCGCTTGATGCAATGGGTTCAGCGATCCATCGCCTTGGAGCCTTCCGACCCGCTGGCGCACTTCATGGCCGCGGACCTGGTTTTTCACTTAGGCGACGATGTTTCGGCCGTCGCCTACCTACGCGAGGCGATTCGACTTCAGATGGACCCGAGTCAGGTGCTGCAATTCGTGGAACTTGCACTAAGACAAAAACCCAACAGTGAACGCCTGGCGACGCTCCGCAAGGAATTGAAGCAACGCCTTGAAGCCGCCCCCGCCGACGCGTCGCTCGGCGCGCGACCGTAAATCCGGGTGTTCCAAACGATGGGTCGATGGCCGCCGCAAACGCAAGCGCCCTTGCGGGATCGATCCATTAGACTAGGTTACCCTGTTGACCGCGCTGGCGCGCGGGAACAATCTGGTCCATCGATTTACGCAAGCTGGCTCAAAAGGAATCCGCATGTCAGAATTGAAGCATGGATCGCTTCCGTGTGGAATCGAGTACGGGCTGACGCGGCTGCCCGATCGACACGTGGTCGCCTTCCAAATCCGCATGTTGAGCGGCGTGGCCGACGAGCCCGCCAGCCAATTGGGCCTGGCCCGTGTGCTAGAGGAAACGCTCGACAAAGGAACGGAAACGAAAACCGGCCGCGAGCTTGCCGACGCATTCGATGCGATCGGCGCCTCCATCGGCGGCGGCGTGGGGCGCGAAACGACGACGTTCACCTGCACGGTTCTTCCCGAGCACTTCGAACGAGCGGTCGCCCTTCTTGCCGAGATGCTGCGCACCCCCACGTTTCCCCAGGAAGCGTTTGAGGTCAACGTCAATTTGACCGAGCAGGAATTCACGGGCCTGGAAGATGATCCGCAAGCCCTGGTCGACAAACGCATCAGCAAAATGGTCTACGGCCCCATCCTCGGCCGCCACGTCCTGGGCGAGCTGGAGGCCGTCAAGCGACTGACGCGCGAAGATCTGAAATCTCATTGGCGATCCTTTTTTCACGCAGGCCGCATGATGGTTTCGGTGGCCGGCCATCAATCCAAGGAACAGGTCGAAGAGGTTTTCGAGCGACATTTTGGAGGATTCGGATCAGCCGATCGAGCCGGTCGAACCGCCTGGACGCCGCAGTTTTCCGCTGAAATGGTGCATCAGCACAAAGAATTGGAGCAGGAGCATATCGCGATTGCCTGGCCTGGGGTCGATGTGACGCATGGATCTTTTCCCATCCAGCAGGTGGCGTTGGCCATTTTGTCGGGCGGGATGAGCGCGCGGCTGTTCACCGAAGTTCGCGAGAAGCTCGCGCTGGTCTATTGGGTCAGCGCCTGGCATGAGACGCCGCGGGAATCTGGCATGATCTTCCTCGGGGCGTCCACGACGCCCACGCGTTGCGCCCAGACGTACGAAGTTTTGCTGCGCGAAGTCGACCGTTTGGCGGACGATATTGAGCAGGAAGAACTCGATCGGGCGATTATCGGCTTGGTTGCCCAACGGGAAACCCGGGGTGAATCCACGCGGGCCCGATGCACGGAAATGATGGGGGATTTGTTTTTCTTCGGACACCCAAGGCCTCAGGACGAAAAGACGGCAAGAATCAAGGCCGTTACGGTCGATGACGTGAAAACGTACCTCAAAGAATACCCGCGCGACCGGCGCTGTGTTGTCACGCTCGGTCCGTGCGAGCTGGGTGGCTCGAAAACCGTCGTGCGCCAATCCGGCGCGACTGGCGGATAGGTTTTTCCAGAATGAAGTGCCAGAACGAAGTGATGGACGGCAACCGCGCGCCTGTCGTAAGGGTAGGAACATGAGGATGAGTCCGTTCGTTGATCTTGGAAAGGACGCGGCGTGAGCGACCCCTATACGGTACACCGGCTCGAAAACGGATTGCGTATCGTGATTGAAACCATGCCCGGCGTATCCAGCGCCGCGGCCGGGTTTCTGGTCGATACGGGCGCCCGCGATGAGGTCGCGTCGCTCGCCGGCGTGTCCCATTTTCTAGAGCACATGATGTTCAAAGGAACGGAAAAACGCTCCTGGCGCGAGGTCACGATAGATTTCGATCGCATGGGCAGCAGCTACAATGCCTATACGAGCGAAGAGCGTACGATTTTCTACGGCTGGGTGCGCAAGGGCGATCTTGAGAAACAGATCGAGCTTCTAGCGGATATGCTCCGATCGACCCTGCCGTCGGACGAATTCGATACGGAAAAGAAAGTCGTCCTCGAAGAAATCGCCATGTCGAAGGATTCGCTCGAGCACGTGACGTTTGATTTCCTTCAAGAAAAGGTGTTTGCCGGACACACGCTCGCGTGGCCCATCCTGGGCTACGAAGAAACGGTACAAGCCCTCACGCGCGATCAGATGTGGACGTACTTTCAGCGCCGTTACGCTCCCAACAACATCATCCTGGTCGTAGCCGGCAACGTCGATCCCAAGGCGGTCATCGGGTTTGCGGAGAAAGCGTGCGGCTCGTGGAAATCCGTTGCGTCCGACGAGGTCCGAACGGCCGCGGTGACCAAGGAAGGAACGAGTTCGCTGACCGTGGAGCAATTCAATCAACAGGTCGTAGCGTTGAGTTTTCCGGCCGTCGGGGCCAAGAGCCCCCTATGCGAAACGGCGGCGGCCGCCGCCGCGATTCTTGGCGGCGAGAATTCACGCTATTTTTGGAACATCATCCAAACCGGCTTGGCCCCGACGGCGGGGGCGTACCATATGAGCTATTCCGATTGTGGGCTGATGATGCTCTACACAGTGGGCCAACCCGAAAACTCAGATAAGCTGCTTGACGCCATGCGCCGGGAGGCCGACGCGTTATGCACGCAGCCTGTCGCCGAGACAGAGCTTCAGCGGGTCAAGAACAAGCGACGAACGGGGCTAGCGATCGAGGCGGAGGTGCCCTACCACCGGCTAAGTCAGTTGATGGACGACATGCAAATTCACGGCGCGCCCCGGACAGTCCAACAGATGCTCGAAGAGGTGGACGCCATTACGATCGACGGCATTGCCGAGTATTTTCAAGCGTGGCCGATCAATACGGGGGGGCATTTGGTCAGTGTGGGTCCGCGCCACTGGCCCGAAGCCAATTGAGGGGTTCAAGAGTAAGGAGCTAGATTGGTGCGCCACGAGTGCTTCTTGACGAGCAATCAAGAGTCACTTCGATCGTAGCCAACGCGTTTTGTGAAGAGCTGATGAGCGAATTGCCACTGGAAATCACAGTTGTTTACGACGGCTCGGGCAAACGGCGCGGAACCCGGCGCGTTGCAGCCAAGTCGGTTGCCGGTATCAAGCCGCGTAAGGTGCCTTCGAGCCAAGCCACGTCGAGCCGGATCGTTTCGCCTGGCCGGACGCGACAGGGCGGCGCGGCACTCGTGCTGCTGAGCTTGCTCACCCTTTGTTCCGCCGGCGGACTTACCTACGCCACGTGGTGGCCCGCCGACAAATTCATTTTTGAAGCATTCATACTGCGAACGCCCATTCCTGGCATGGATATCGATCAGGTGGCAGCCACGATGTTCGGCGGGCTAACGGCCAAGCGCGACAAGGGCAAGAGCCCCGCCACCAATTCCGTCCCTGTGCCGCGGGCTTCAGCCCACGCGGCGGCCAACCTAGACGAGGCCGCGCCGCCCATGTTCACGGGAACCACAGCCACGAACATTATCGCCATCTCCGCCTATGCGTGGCTTACAATCTCGACCGTCGCTTGCTGCCTGCTTTCGCTGTCCGCAGGGGCCGGAGCGGTCGGGGCGCGCCGCCGCGGGTTTCGCATTCTGGGATGGCTAGGTTCGCTGGCCGCAGCTGGGGCGCTGGCCTACGGGGCCTACGTTGTCTGGCAGGAGTTCGGCACAAGGTTCCCCACCGATTACCTGCGTTGGGGCATGGCCGGCCTGGTGGGTCTCGCTTTTTTCCTGGGGTGCGCCATTGCGCCGAGTGCGCGGAAGGCTTTGAAGATGTCGGGATTCGCGCTATTGGGCGCCGCCGTCTGCACGATCATCTGCCTGTGCCTCGGGAGGCTGAGCGGCGCCGTGGAGCCGTACTATTGCTCGCCCGTGTTCTTGGGCACGGCCTTCGCGGCCCATTCCGCGTGGGCGTGGATCCTTTTGCTCCTGGCGCCCCGTCTGGCGCACGGGCGGTGAATGACCTTCAGAGCACCGTGGCGCAAGCTCGGTGACATCGACGTCGTCCCGGAACTGGTCCGCAGGCTGGCGCCAGCGGCTCTGAATCTGAGCACCTCTCGCTATTCTGATGACATCAACGTCGGAGCGCGACGATCCGCTGGCTCGTGTCTGTGGCCCTGAGAAAGTTTACCCATTCCGCCAAAAAGGCCGGAAATTCACTCTATTTTTGCCAAAAATCGAGGTTGACGCGCGAGCCGTCGAGGATATGCTACCCGTCGGTTGGTTTGTTGAACGAGGCACGTAGCTAACCTTGGTGACCCAAGTTTGGATTGCATTGCCGAGAACGTATTCCTTCCTTTGAGGCTGGAATGTCGGCCACTTTCACACACGGCCCTGAAAGAAAAACAGTGGGTCGGTCATGCAATTGTGCAGGAGAACGTAATGGGTAAGAAATTGTACATCGGAAACTTGAGCTACGACGTCAGCAGCTCTGACTTGGAAGCCATGCTGGCACCCCACGGCACCGTCCAGAGTGCCGAAGTCATCATGGACCGCAGCACGGGCCAGAGCAAAGGCTTCGGTTTCGTCGAGATGAACTCCGATTCGGAGGCTCAAGCGGCGATTTCGGCATTGGACGGCCAGGAGCACGGTGGCCGCTCGATCAAAGTGAACGAAGCCAAGCCCCGCGAACCCCGCTCCGGTGGCGGTGGATACGGCGGTGGCGGCGGTCGTCGCGACCGCTACTAGACCACCCAACAGCCCCGGGAACCCGCAACCACAGCGGAACCCGCGGCATCGTAATGAACTTAAGAGTCACCCTCGGGTGGCTCTTTTTTTGCGCGCCGTTTTGGGGCGCTGATGAACCGGATACGGATCCCTTCGGCATGATGGCTGGGGTTGAGGGGCCGGTTGTGCCGCTACCGCGTTCACTTTGGACCTGATCTCTTGGAAGGCGCAGAAGAGAACCAGAACGAAGAGCATCGTAATGTTCTCAATCGTCATACCGCCAAACGACGGGCTGGCCATGCGAACCATGATGTCCGCGCCGCGCCCTGCCGACGTTAGTACGGGCAGCAGGGCCAGAATAGTTGTCGCCTTGGCCGTCAGGCTCATCGAAGGGCTGGAGCGGGCGTTCGTCCGCAAGGGGTCGCGTCTGGACACGGCCTTCTTCACCGCCGATGGCAACTCGTGAACGGCACGCACCGTCGGGAACAAGTCGCACAGCCCAGCCCCCAGCCTATCATCAGGTGGTTGCCCACTTGCGGCGTAGCGGGATGATGGTGATACACGGTGCCTCTTATGATGACAGCCCAGACGGTTGCAATCCCCGGCGGGAAGCCTCGCGCTTCGGTGGGTCACCTTTCTGTTTCCACCGAGGTGCTGGTGGGGCTTACCCGAACTGAGACACGAACAGTACAATCGTCATGCGAGGATCGGTCGTGGACGAAATCGGCTTGAATTGCCCAAAATGCGGATACAACCTTACTGGCCTGACGAGTGATGTCTGCCCTGAGTGCGGTACGACCTTCGATTTGGAGTTGCTGCGTAACGATCCCGAATTCCGCCGCCCCGG
>CAZYXP010000020.1:0-28983 GCA_964651325.1 uncultured Phycisphaeraceae bacterium | reverse complement strand
AGATGGTCGCCCGCGCGGCCGACGCCTATGCCGGCGGCGCGACGGAGGCCCACATCGTCGGCGGGGTCCACCCCCGGCTGCCGTTTGATTATTATTTGGACCTGTGTCGCGCGATTCGAGAAGCCTGCCCGCACATGCACATCAAAGCGTTCACGGCCATCGAAATCATCCATTTCACAAGAATAGCCAAGCCCCGCCTTTCCATCGAGCAGGTCTTGCGTGAGCTGGCGCAAGCCGGCTTGGGTTCGCTGCCTGGCGGCGGCGCGGAGATCTTCGACGACCGCGTTCATGATGAAGCGTTTCAAAACAAAGTCGGCGAGGCGGAGTGGTTTGACGTGCATCGCGTCGCCCACGAGTTGGGCATCCACACCAACGCAACCATGCTTTACGGGCATGTAGAGACGCCGGCCGAGCGCATCGGACACCTGATCAAGCTACGCGAGCATCAGGAGGAAAGCCTGCGATCCCGCAAGGCTTGCTTCAACACCGTCATTCCGTTGTCTTTCATTCCAGAGGGCAGTGAACTGGCCCATCTCCCAGGGCCGACCGGCTTGGAGGATCTACGCACGCTCGCCATGGCTCGTTTGATGTGCCAAAACATAGCACACATCAAGTCGTTTTGGATCATGCACTCGCCCAAGCTCGCCCAGGTATCGCTCGCCTGGGGCGTAGACGATCTCGACGGCACCGTCGTCTACTACGACATCACGAAGCGAGAATCCGGCGGCACGACCCATCAGGAGCTTTCCATCGACCGATTGCGCAGGATGATTCGCGAGGCGGGTTGCGAGCCCGTCGAACGAGACACGCTGTACCGCAAGGTCGTTCGTGGGGAATCAAGCTGGCAAATCGAAGGGCAGCCGTGGACCGCAACGTACGGAAACGCTTGGGATCAATCCAAATCAACTTCCCCACAGAGCGTGATTCCCTTAAAGGTCACCGGAGCGTAACCGGCTTAGCAGTACAGCGCAACGTCGTTCGGAGCGCAGGCTTCCAGCCTGCACGACCCGCGATGATGATGCAGGCAAGATGCCTGCGCTCCGGGTTTGTGACGACTTTGCGCTGTAACTGTTAGAATCCACCCGCCCAATCGCGCCCATCGCGAGATTTCGGCGTCAGTCCTTGAGCAACTTGTTTACAAAGGTGGCCACGCGGCGCGTGAATCTTGTGCCGATGGGCATGGGTTTGGCTTCAAATTGAACTCTGCCGATCATGCCGTAGCGCAGTGCGTCCGGCTCGGCGGCGTCCAGATCAATCGTCAGTTCAAAGTACGGTTCCGAGGCCGTGTGGTCGGCGGGATTGATCGCCACGTCCCCTCCTGCGAGATGGGTAAGCGCCATGAGACGAATCTCGCGAGACCCCGCCGGCGAAACCCGGGCAATGGTTCCCGTGTAAGTGGTTCCGGTGTCGGCCAGGAGTCGAAAAGCCACCGTGTCGCCGATCTTGGGGTCAACGTCTGCTACATTTGCCTCGTTGAGGATGGCATGCGCTTGCCATTTTCCAGACACAATCGTCGCGACGGGTTCGCCGGCGGAGACAAACCTACCCAGATCACGCTTGGTCATGCCATCCACAATGCGCCCCGCACAAGGCGCGCGCAGAGTCATTTCGCTCTGGCGCGATTGAGCCAGCGCCAACGCATCTCGATGCATTTGCAGCTCGACCGCGGTCTTCTGGAGCAGGCTCGGATCGAACACGCGGTACGCATCCATCAGGATTTGAGCCGCGTTCAAGCCCGATTGGGCCGTGGCCACTTGTTCGATATAGTCATCGTTGTCGAGCCGGGCGATGACCGAGCCTCGATCAATCTCCTGGTCGCACTCGATTGAGAGGACATGTAGGAAGCCCGGCTCGCGGGCGTGGGCAATGGTCTCGTGTTCCGCCATGACGACGCAACGTGCTTTGACCGACGACGGTAGCGGAATCAGAAACATGGCCGCGGGCAAGAGCAGAAGCGCCAAGACGCCTATCAGTGCGCCGCGAAGCCTTGCGTGTGCGGTTTCCTCTGCGTGCCACAGGAATCGGACCAGCTTCGAGATCATCCCGTACGCCGTCGATCCGATGTACACGGCCGCAAGCACAATGCCGACCAGAAAAACCTTGGATGCCAACACGGCCGAGATGCCCAAAACGAGCAGGATCTTGTACATAGAGGCCGCCACACCGAAGACAAGTAAGGTCGCCCTCATGCGGCGGTCGCCGGGGACGTTTTTGGGCTCGATCCCGAAGACGAGCCGCTTGGCCACGGCCGCAACGTAGGTGGCCGCCCGCGTCCGCAGATTAGGGATTTCTACCCAATCGCTCAAAATGTAGTATCCGTCATAACGCATAAGCGGATTGGCATTGAACGCCACGGTCACGATGGTCGCAAGAAAGATCACGTTGTACGCAGCGCTGTGCACCAGCCCGGGCCCGGTCAGCGCCCATACGAATAGCGCCATGGCCGCGACGATGCTTTCGAAGTACATGCCCGCCAGGCAGACATAAATGCGGTGGCGCTTTTTGCTAAACCCCCAGGAAGATGTGGCGTCCATGTAGGCGCACGGCGTAAAGAGAATCAGAAAGGCCCCCATCTCGGGAACGTGGCCGCCATAATGTCGACAGCAGTAGGCATGCCCGAATTCATGAAACACCTTCAGCCCCACCAGCGTCGCCCACATCAAGGGAAGATTACCCGCGACGAGCAATCCCTGTAGCGGCTCAGAGATATCTTGCCAACGCCGCGCAACGACAAAGGCAGCGGTCAGCATCACCGCCAGCCAGACCGCGAAGAACTGCTTGCTGAAGATCCATTCGATGCGGCCTACGGTCCGATCCAGGAACGCACTCGGATTGATCAGCGGAATCTTCAGGAACAGAAACCCGAATATTTTGGCCTTGCGCGCCGCGTTGACCTTCGCCTGATGTCGGCGGTAGAGCATTCGGTTGTCCACGACGGGAAGGTGGAGAAAACCGATGCGGTGCAGCGACATGATGAATTGGTAGAACGACTCCGCCGCCTCCGGCTCCGCCTTGCCCTCCTTGACCAATGCGTCGAAGACCACACCGAGGGGTTGGTTCGGGTCGATCCGAACGAAGACATCGTAATCCGCCGGCGCGAGGCGCTGGGTCAGAAACGTGATCGGATCGCGGATGATGTAGCACGGCTCCCCCCGGAACAGGTGCCGACTGATTTCCAGATCTTCGCGCAGGCCCAATTGAACGTCGCGCAGTTTCTCCGTCAGCGAGGGAGTTGGTTTTGTTGGATTCTCCTTCATACCCAGAAATTGATCCTCAGGTAATCAATGACTCTGTGCATCGCGACCCACCAAACCGGCCTGCGCCCGACGTGGACCCTGGCCAATCCTTCCATGCCCGGGCGAATCCACGGCGCACGACCGTCGAGGTCCGCTTCGGCGATAAAGACATTGGCAGACTTGCGATGTTGCGCCGACGCCAAGACTCGAGCGATACGAAACTCGCGCGACCGATCGGGGCGGGCGTAGCTGGTAAACACGCCCTGGAGGTCCGCAGACAGATCGGCGGACACCGCATCGGGAACGTGCAGCTCCAAGGTCCACCGATCCAGTGGCGCGATTTCGAATAGCGCCTCGCCGCGCAGGGCAACACCGCCGATCCGCTTGCGCAAATCGCCCGCCACCACCACACCGGCAAAGGGGGCCCTGATCGTGGCCTGCTCAATGCGCCGCTCGACCATGTCCAGTTTCGTTTGTGTCAACGTGCGCTTGGCTCGCGCGAGTTGAACCTCAAACGGCTGGTCATCGGCTCGCGCTTTGTCCATCGTTCGCTCCCAGACTTCCAGCTCCGCAAGCAATTGCGCTCTTTGTTGGCCCGGCTCCCGATCATCGAGGCGATACAACACCTGGCCGGCTTGGATCGAATCGCCCTCGGAAACCTCAGCCCCAACGATCACCCCGTCAAACGGCGCGGCAACGTGTTTCATCTCAGCGGCCGTAACCACCGCGTCGACGGCAAGGTCGTAACTCACGGACCCCAATGCAAACCAACCCGAAAAGAGCAGCATAACCAGAACACCCGCCCTTCTCCCCCAACGCCCCGTTTCCATAATGGACGAACCGATTTCTCGAATTGAATCGTTCCCATGCCGCATCAACCCTCGATTGGCCCGCTCTGTTAGTTGCAACGCGGCCGCATACGGTTCCACGCGCTTACGAATCTCTTCCAGGTGCTCGGCGGTAAGCGGTCGATCCGCGCTCTGCCTGAGGCTGAGAATCGCCGTGATATGCGATCTCGATCTCAACGGAACAGACGCCACGCCGTCCCCCTTGGCCATCGCATGCCAATGCTTATGGAACCGAAACGCCTTTTCGATTCCGTCGCCGGACCAACCGCCGTCGCGCTGATAGGCGATGCTTTCCCCGGCATCGAGGCATTCTTCCATCGCGCCGGTCAGGCTGACCACGCCGGGGCTTTGGTGGCGAACTTCGTCGAGCCCTGAAATCGAGAGGATGCGCACGTGCCCGTGCCGGACCATCCCAAGCGCAACCTGCTCGCACCCCATCTTGTTACGCAACTCGTTGGTAATGGTGAACGCCAATTCGGCCGTCGTTTCGCAAGCAGCGGCGTGCGACTGGGCTTGCGCGCCTGATCGAGAGGTCGTGGTCCCGGACGCCCCGGCTTGCGTGCCTATGAACTCCGCGGAAAACGAGGCCAACCGGACCAGCGAATCCAGCTTGGTTAGCGCGGGCGTAACCGCTCCCTCATCGATCCCATAAACCACTACCGCGATAGCGCCATGGGGCCGACCGGACGCATCAAAAACAGGCGTGGAAAGGAAGGCAACGTGGGATTTGCCCTTCTTGGATCGCAACAATCGCGCAAGCGGTTGAGATTGCGCCAGCGCGTCGGTCAAGAAACCCTGCAAACTATCCTTCCAAAACGCCGGATCACCGTTGCCGAAATGGCAGTCGTCTTGCAAGACCTCAGACGTATAGCGGACATGCACGGCCGCATAGGGGCTCTTGAAGTGCCTTGCGATGCAGCGCAGCGACTCCTTCATGAAACGCGATCGAGACGTCGCCGCGCGCGCCAGCGCAACGATCTGGGCGAATGGCTCCTGCAGCGAAGGCGGACTCGCCGCTTGGGACGATGACGCGGTGGGCTGCGGCGGTGTTTTCTTGGAACTCATACACGGTTTCCGCTGGCATCCGACCTTGCGATCAACTTAGCCCATCGACGAGGATTCAGCGGCATTCTGCGCCCGCTCGGGCAAGCTGATCGGCGTGAAAAAGCAGAAGCCCGCTTCGTACGCATCTTCCCGAACCACGCGGCAACGAACGCAACGTGCAAATGTCATGGGCAAATCAAAGACGCTTCGATCAAACGTCAGCCTGAAGATATCGCCAACTCCGATGGGTATGGGAAACAGCCCGCTCAAACCACCTTCGGAAACGTCTCCGGTGGTCCCTTGAACCTTGAATCTCAAGAGCTCACTGGCGTTGCCCGGCTGCAACGTGACCCCCAACTTGACCGCCATTCGAAAATGGGTCCGCTGTCTGCGGATTTCATCCGGCGTGTTACGCCCCAAGTCCTGGAGCAAATCAAACGCCTCGTCGCCGTTTAGGCCTTTGGAAGCGCCGGGAATAAGATCATCGAACATGGCTGACCCTGCTTTCTGGCAATGCTACTCACGCGGACCATCGAACTTGGCCACCCGACCAGCCGCGCGCTGCGACGCGGCGCCGGGTTCCGGTGGACCCTGTATCCCTCGATCCGTCCTCGCCCCATCCGCTTTCGGAAACGAAACAAACACCTTCAGGCCCGACATCCACGCCAGATCGCTGTTCCCCACGGCCACCTTCACGCGAAACGTTTGACTTGCCGCATCGGCGACGCGATGCTTCATGATCACGCGACCCATCCTCGCCGCCCAGTGCGGCTCAGTGGGAACCACTTCCACGACCTCACCCATTTCGATCAAAGGGGCAATCGACAGCGGGCAATCCAGCGTGACGTGAAGCGGATCAAGCTGAACGATCCGCAAGACGGCCTCTCGCTGATCCGGTGACTCTCCGACCTGCTTCAACTGCCGGGCCACGTAGCCTGAAAACGGGGCTCTTACGCTCAATTCTTCGAGCGCGGCCTTCTCCCGGTCACGAGCGAGCCCGAGCAAGGACCTGGTTACCTTAGCAATCTCAAACTGGAGCCGTGCTATCTCGGCGCTAGCGTGGGCGTCCAGTTTCTCCTTGGAGGACGCATTCTCGCCGCTCTGAAGCCCGACCAGCCGCTCGTAGTCACGCTTCGCTTGTGCGTACCGAGCCCCTGCTAGCTCTATCCCCAAGGTGGACTGCGCATCCAATTGGGCAATCGCCAAGCGAGACCGCTGGACCGCGTCATCGAAGGAAAACAGCACATCGCCCTCGCGGACCGTATCACCTTCACTGACGCGGATTTCACTGATCCGGCCGGACTGGACCGGCCCGAGGGACGCCTCCCGCGCTGGAGCGGTGATTCCGATGATGGGGCCGATAGTATCATTAGATCGGGAAGCCGAAGGGAGTTCACCCCCGCCGCGCGCAATGGCACCCCAGATTGCCACCGCCAGCATTGATAGACCTACCCGATCTCTTCTCCGCACAAACACCATCCCAGAACAGCGAGCTACAAGACTACCACTCATTGGGCCTAGCCTTCAGGACGCGCGGGTCTTCGCATGTCGGTCCGATCATCCCGGATCCCCGATTGCCCCGTTTATGATCACCACTGGCAGCGTGCGCACGATCCGCGCACCTAGTTTCAGATCGGATGCACCCTTCCTGAAGCTTAGAAAGCCAGTCAAGTGGGTTTTCGACGGGCATAATCCACGTTTTCTTGGACGCAATGAGACAACGAACTCCCCGATCGCCGCCATGAATTCGGGACCGCGCGGTATCGGTGGCGGAATCTTCTCCGACGATCCGTCAGGCTTGCGGCCCAGGCGTCTTGTGGGGCTTCCGCTAGGGGTCCAATGATCGCAAATCTCCTGATCGAAATGGACGGATGAGGTGTGAAACGGGGCTATGGGCTGGATTACGGTCGCCGGGTTCGCTGGGCCGTGACCACGGCTCTGGATGGTCTGCGAGTCGGTGCAACCTAACTGGCATACTTGAGTGTGCCTGTTTATGGGACGGCCCACGAGCCATCCACGAGTTCGCTCCTCACTAAGCCAAACTCCGCTCAGTTTGGAGTTCCGTGTCGGACTTTGAGCCACAGAGAGCCGAGTGTGAAACCTGCAATCCAAGGCAACGCGATGAAAGGACTGATGTAACCAAGCCACGAGAGATTGAACCAGAGAAGTGTAGAGTCAAAGAACCCAAGCCAACTCGACCCGCTGATACAGTTGATTACGAGAAACGCAATGACCTCGGCCGCGAGCAAGCCGAGGATGAAATCGAATGCCGACCACCGGAATCGCCGACTAAGTACGATGGCTAGGACCAGGATCAGTAACGCCATCTTCGTAGCCTGCGGGACAATACCGCGCCCGCCGTCGTGCCAGAGGGGTGGAGTGAAAGCTGCCACGGCGGCGCAGAGGAAAATCCCGCCTGCGGCTAGCCCGGCATGGATGAGACGCAGCTTCATGCGGTCCCTAGGTGAGAAGTCGACAAGGATGCCCTCGGCACCCGGTCGCTTGGGCGCCACACACATCTCCCGCAGGGCAATCTGCTGGCTGCACCCGCAGCACTCAAACTCCCTTGGATGCGGTAAGCCGCGTGCGTCGGTTCCGTAGTACTCGCGGTCACAGTGCGGACATTTGAACGATACAGCCCCCGGCTCAAACTGGTACACCGCCACATCAAACGAACGCCCGCATTCGGGGCACACGGGTCGGGGCAGGTTGAACAGCAGATAACCACAATTCTGGCACTTCATCGGTATCGCCGGGTGTCACGGGTGGCCTGTCCGCCCATGCTATCCTAGGCCGAGGTTTCCAGATTACCGATCTTCGGGCCGCCACTCTACTGCAACAGACTGCTCGACTGCAAGCGGAAAGGGCGCGCGCCACGATGATACCGCTGCTCCCAAGAGGAATGTGAGGGCGGTAGTCAGACGATACGGTAGTCATTCTGAAACGCCACATAGATCAACAAGTGATCCTGCAACCTCTCCAGCTTCTTCGTCGTAGCCCAAGTTCTTCTTGCCAACCTTGAGATATCAGCGCGCAGCTTCGCGCACATGTGGTTGACCATAAACAGCGGGTCACACTTCGTGCCTCCCCTGTTCCGCGCGATGTTCACGACCGGATCGTCCTTGGCCTTCTTGTCGCGAATGTAAGGCTTGTGGTTGGCGCCGGGGACGGCCTTGGGGATCGCCCTGCCGTACATGCGGGAGCCGTCCGTGGCGATGGTGCCGCCCGGCTTGAGACACTTGCGCACGATCGTCATCACGGACTCGCACGCGGCCCTTGTGTGGTCGAGCGTCCACCCGCGATCCTTGCCCTTCTGCGTCCACGCGGACTTCTTGGCAACCTCAACATCGATGATCTCGCCCGTCTTCACGCGGATGGCGAACGAGACGCCGATGGGCTGATGCTTGCTGCACTCGAATGTCTCAAGCTCGTCAAACTGGACATACGATGTGGCGATGCCGCCCTCATCAATGTTCTGAGTGTGCGTCCGGTGCGCCTGCGTGGCAAGCCAGCCGACCTTCCGCGTCACCGTGTCGCGGGCGATGCCGAGAATCTTCGCGGTGCGGCGCATGGTGACGCCGGAGCAGACCAGCTTCATCAGCATCCCGTTGACCTGCGGCTTGTGCTGCCCTGCGGTCGGGCTGTCAGTGCGGGTGCTGAACGACTTGCCACACGCCCGGCAGCGGTAGCGCGGGACATTGCGGCGATTGTGCTTGGTGCGATAATAGCCCATCTTGGTGTAGAATCGCGGCTCGGCGTTCTGGTGGAAGCGGCATTCCTCGTTGGGGCATCTGTTTGGCCTTGTGCTCGTCAATGAAAGGGTACGACATCGCGGGCGCCGAGAGTTGAAGAAGGCCGGTTTTCTGCAAACCTCTACCAATGCGGGGTTTAGCGGCGTCCAATAAAGAATCAGGCACACTAAAGTCGGCCAGCAATCGGTGCAACTTGTCCGCCTGACGGGAAGCAAACCCCATCGAGCGAACCCGCCGATATGCGTTGTCGCGGCAAATCGAAACCGTTAGACTACCGGCGAACGAAACGGCAACAAATTCTCGGACGGGCCCATAAAACATACATCCAAAGGAGCGATCACGCATGCACGAACGATTCTCTGACCGGGCCAGGCACGCTATGGCACTGGCAAATCTGGAAGCCGGCAAGCTCAATCACAGCAATCTATTTCCCGCCCACCTGATGTTGGGGTTGATCGGCGAGGGGGCGTGCGTTGCCACAGAGACCCTCCGACTGCTTGATGTCGATCTCGATCGCGTACGCGAAAAAGTCTACCAACAACTCGAAAGCCACGAGAGCCGAGATTCCACCGGAGCCCGCGCGCAGTCCAAAGAACTCAAGGAAGTCATCAGGCTGGCGATCCAGGAAGCCCGCAGCTTCAAACACCGCTATATCGGCACGGAACACTTGATCCTGGGCCTGCTCGCCCATTCGGAAAGCATTCCCTCCAAGGTGCTCTGTGACCAGGGATTAGACCTGAACACCGTTAGGAAGCAGGCACTAGAACTGCTCCGCGCCACGCTGGACGACCCACACCATGATCTCGCGCAATCACGTCATGGTGATTTCGAATGGGTCCACCAGCAGGAACTGGCCAAGGCGTTTCGATCCCCCACGTTCTGGCACACGATGATTCTCGCCGTGGATGCCGCTAATCGCCTTGGCGCGGGAGAAATCGAGCCGAAACATCTGCTTCTTGCGCTGTTGTACGATTCGAAGAGTGACGTCGCCACCATGCTCGCCGAACAAGGCGTCTCCGCCCAATGGGTTCGCGGGAAACTTGGCCTGGACGCTGGACCCGCCGACTAGCGGCGGATGGTGCGACCCCTTGGCCTTTCCCACGGGCGGCAAAATGCGCAAGGATCTTCGTCCGCCGGATCGATCCCAAAACGATTGACGCCGTGCCGGGATGCGGCGGAATCGGACCACGGGCGTGCGTGGGTTCGCTCGCGGGCGAGCCCGGCAACCCGTCGCAGTCAGACCTTCGTACAGATTGTGACGAATCGGCCTGGGATTCTCGGACGATTGTCCGATATGATGGTCGATCGAGCGGCGTATGCCCGCTGTCTCACAAACCGGCGAGAGAACTAGAATCAGTGTCCATGCACCCGAGCGAACCGAGCCGCCCAACCCGACCGGCCTTCAGAGGCCCGTCTTGGATCACCTTGGCGGGCGGTTGGGCGATCGTGTTCCTGCTAGTCTGGTCTTTCGTCAGAACCGACAACGCCGGTCCGCTTCACGACCCCGAGTTCCAGCCCCGCCCGGTGACGCAACCTTCCGACCTGAACCGCGATGAAGTCTCGACCATCGAGATATTTCGGAAGACCGCACCATCCGTTTGCTACATCACCAACATCGAACAGCGACGCCTGTTGTTCCGTCTCAACGAGCTGATGATCCCCCAAGGCAGCGGTTCGGGATTCGTCTACGACGGGGACGGGCACATCGTAACCAACTATCACGTGATCCATGGCGCCGACGCCATAGAAGTGACCTTGGGGGACGGCAGCCAATGGCCCGCGAGAGTGGTCGGATTCGAGCGCGATAAAGATTTGGCCGTTTTGAAAATCGATGCGAAACCTAGCCAGCTCAAACCTATCACCTTGGGAACATCGAACGATTTGCAGGTCGGCCAGAAGGTTTTGGCCATAGGCAACCCCTTTGGCCTGGACCACACCCTTACCACGGGCGTGGTCAGTGCGATAGGGCGTGAGATCGAATCAATGACCGGGAGAAAGATCCGACAGGTCATCCAGACCGATGCCGCCATCAACCCGGGCAACTCCGGCGGACCTCTATTGGATAGCTCCGGGCGGCTGATCGGCGTAAACACTCAAATCGCAAGCCCGTCGGGCGCCAACGCGGGGATCGGATTTGCCGTCCCCGTGGCCACGGTAAACGAAATCGTGCCGGACCTGATCCGGTACGGTCGCGTTCGAAGGCTCGACCTGGGCGTCCGCCTGGAATCCGACGCCATATCGCGTAGTCTCGACCTCGCCGGACCGCTTGTCGGAGAGGTTATTGAGAACCAAGGTGCCGCTCGGGCGGGGCTGCGCGGCACGATTGTCGACCGATGGGGACGTATTCGACAACTCGGCGATGTCATTGTGGCTATCGGCGAGACAAGAGTCGCCACGACGAATCAGTACAAGGATGCGCTGGAGCAGTATTCCGAGGGCGATGAGGTCGTCGTGTCACTCCTTCGCCGAGAAAAACTCCTAAAAGAAAAAGTCAAACTCAGCTTTAACCGATAGCTTGGACTCGATGCAGCGCGCACGGCCCGTCGCGTCCTGTCGCCCCGCGGTGCTGAGGTGCCGACACCTGGGTTGATAATGGCGTTAGGGCATTCTCATGGGCCGCGTCCGAATTCCTCCGGAACCGCCCCAAGATCGCAACCGACGCAAACGCCCAAGACCACCCGGTGACGCTATATTTTGCTAATTGCCTGGGGTACCATTGCAAGATGTTGTATGACTCCCTCAATTCTGGATCTGTTGTCCTTTTTTGGATTCAAGGAGAAACGCCTCGCGGGTCGATAATAATATCGGAACATGTGCTGAAAACGACCATCGGAGGATACCGAGACGTTATCAGTACCAAGGCGACCGATTCTCTCGCTGACGCTTCAGGGACGAATGGTACTAGCGAGAACGTGGGGGGCGGGCGATCGGCTAACATCCGAGCTTGCCAGCCCTGGGATGAACCATTCGACTTCTGAGTAATTGCATGAGCTTTCGGCGGTCAGTAGTCCCGCTGGATTGAACGTGCATGGACGTGGCGCCATGAATTCTATCATCAACATCGGACCTTCCCACTCCTATCCACTCGTGCGCCCGGCCTCGCCGAAGACGGCAATTGCCGAGGGGATCGAGGCGCTGCCCCGCATCCAGGGTGATTCCGTCGAATTCAGTAACAAGATCGACCTCCCGCTACCCGCCGAAGTCATGAGCCGGGTAAGCCTCAGACTTGCCAAGACCAACGCGATCCGCGCTGAGATCGACGCGGGCACCTACGAAACGCCCGAGCGGATCCGCGGAACCGTTGAGCGGTTGCTTGACATCATCGTTTGAGTCATCATTCCAACTATATAAATCGCTGATGGCGAGCGCGGGCGTCCCGCGCTGAGTGCGGAACGACGCGCTGCAGCCAAGGATCCAGCTACCGCGATAGGGGATCTAATCTGTCGACACAAGCTACGGCGCGGGCCGCGGAATTCAAGCATCAAGCCAAGCGGCAGTTTGACGCGTGGGCGGAAAGCTATGACCGCTCTGTGCTCCATCATTTCCTGTTCCGCCCCTCCTACGTATTGCTTATGGAAGAGCTCGCCCGATGGCGGCGGGGGCACGCGGGGACGTTGCGCGTGCTCGACGTCGGCTGTGGGACCGGCTCCTTTGCGCGGATGATATCGCGGACCGGCTGGCCCGTTTCCGTCGTAGGACTCGACTATTCGCCCTCCATGTGCAAGCAGGCCGACGCCAAGCGTACCGGAAGCGAACGCTACGAAACGCCCATTATGCATTTTGTGGCCGGCGACAGCGAACACCTCCCCTTCTCGGATCACCAGTTTGACATCGTCACCTGCGCCAATTCCTTTCACCACTACCCCCACCAGCAAAACGTCGTCCGAGAAATGAAACGCGTACTGCGTCCGGGCGGACGGTTGATGCTGCTCGATGGTTTTCGCGACAACGCCATCGGGTGGTTTGTGTTTGACGTCGTCATTGGTTCGATCGAGAAGCAGGTCCACCACGCCCCATGGTCTGAAATCCGCTCCCATTTCATCGCGGCGGAATTCGCCAACATCGCACAACGAAAAATCAACGTGTTGTTTCCGGCCGTCTGCACAATGGGCGATGCCTGAGACGAACGCAAGGCTCGGAGTCCGCCGTCAGGGCTGAGCCGCACACCGTAGGTGTTTCGGTCCGATAACGCCCCGCCGCCTCCCTTTTTCGTGAACCAATAACACAGCGGATTTCGCGTCGCCGGAGGAATGCTTTTCTAAGCGCTTCCTTAGCGGACACCGCGGCCATGTCGCCCACGAAACCCCTCGAACGCGGGCAAATCGCCCACATGCCGTTTGCGTGAATCGTACATTTGAATCGGAAAGCGTTGTTTGTTTGAAAGCTGGTCATTGGAGTCGCAGCCGGATGTCCTACGTCGATCTACGAAACGCATTGGTCGACTGGCCTTACGATCCCGAGCAAATATCCGTCCGAAAAATCATCGGGATGGACGGCGCTGAAAAAATACAGATGCGCGTCGAATTGGGTCTTCTTCAGATGGAAGCGGTGGGTCGACCAGACGGCACCACCCCGTTTGCGGCGCCTTCCCTGTTGGACCACCACTTGGCCAGGCTCGCGAAGTACCGCCAACGCAACGGAACTGAAATGGGGTTCGCGCTTTCCGCGCAGCAGTGTGAGGAACTTCGCAACGAAGCATCGATCTACTACCGTAGGTTCGTCTCCTACTTCGTGCTCGAGGAATATGACAAGGTTTCTCAGGATACCGCGCACAACCTGGCGTTGTTCGACTTGTGCCGCGAATACGCACTGGAACGCGAGGACCGATCGGCATTGGAAGTTTACCGCCCCTACCTGGTAATGATGGACGCCCGCGCCTGCGCTCACCACGCGCTGCACGACAACGAACCGGCCAGCGCCTTGGCCCACGTGAATCGCGGCATCACGCACCTTCGATCGTTTTTTGATGAATTTGTCGAAGGCGACCCAATCGATATCGAATCCCAAAGTTCTGAAATGCGGGTGCTCCGGGAACTGGCGAAGGAAATCCTGGAGCAAATCCCGGAAGACTCGCTCGTCATCACCCGCAAAGCGCTCCGGGCCGCCATTGAAGAGGAACGATTCGAAGAGGCCGCGAAACTTCGCGATACGCTCAAGGGCATGGGCACAAACGATTGGCAAGGATAGCCCCCACGGATGGGATGCAGGACCTTGAGGCGTCTGCCCAACCTTCCCTGGAACCGGTAAGCTCCAGGCCCCTTTCTCGCGTACATTCCGCCCCGCTGATCTCAACCCCACTGGCGCAGCGGCACCCCCGTCTCGGCGTCGTGTTGAACCTCCACACGACTCACGACAATTCGCGACCCTGGAAAAATGCGCTGCCGCAACTACAATCGGCGTGAAATTGGCTGCCCCGTGCGGCCTGAAGCTTCGAGTACATGACACAAACGGTGGTAGGCACGTATCAGAGTACCGCGGCGCTAGCCCGGTGACATCCGCCGCGGGAAGGTCCGCAGGCTAGCGCCCGCGGCTCTGAACGCTGCACGCCCTGGGTTCGAATGGAGGTACCATGGTCTATCAGTTGGTTGTCTTGGCACTGGTTCTTGTCTCTGGCCCACTCGCGGCGTCCTATCCGGAAACGGAACCGCCTAAGAAAAAATCGAAGTTGGGGCCGATTGCGAAGCAATACGAACCGGCAGCGGCTCGAATCATTCAATCGACTATGGCCGGCAACGACGCCTACCGCAAGATGGAAGAGCTGTGTGACGGCGTCGGTAACCGACTGAGCGGCTCAAAGCGGTTGGAACGGGCTGTTCAATGGGCGGCCGATCGATGCAAGCTCGATGGCCAGGAAAACGTCGCGCTCGAGTCAGTCATGGTACCCCATTGGGTTCGCGGTCGGGAATCTCTGACGATGACCCATCCTCAAACCTACGACCTTCCGATGCTGGGCCTGGGCCGATCCGTCGGCACGCCACCGGAGGGAATCACGGCACCGGTTATTGCGGTAGCCAACAAAGAGGAACTCGACAAAATCGGGGCTGACGTTAAAGGCGCGATCGTCCTATTCAACTACCCCATGCCGCCCTACGACGCGGAAAAGGGGGCGGGGTATGGAGATACTGTGCGCTATCGCACCAACGGCGCGCGTTGGGCGGCCGCGCATGGGGCGGTGGCGTGCCTGGTTCGATCCGTCACCGCTTCAAGCCTGCGGTCGCCGCACACAGGCGCTATGCAGTATGGCGACGCCAAGGTGAAGATCCCTGCCGCCGCCATCACCGTGGAAGATGCCGAAATGATGGCGCGTCTCAATCGGCGCGGCATCCGGCCGACCGTCACACTGAAGATGGAAGCCCGGACGCTTGAAGACGCCGAGTCGCACAACGTCGTCGCCGAAATTCGTGGTCGCGAGAAACCCGAGGAAATCGTCGTGATCGGGGGGCACATCGATTCCTGGGATGTCGGGCAGGGCGCCCACGATGACGGGGCCGGTTGCGTCATGGCGATGGAGGCCATCAATGTGCTCCGAAAGCTAAACCTGATCCCTCGCCGGACGATCCGCGTGGTGCTCTGGACCAACGAGGAAAACGGCCTGGCAGGGGGCAAAGCGTATGCCAAGCAGCACGCCGAGGAGCTGACGAATCATGTGGCAGCCATTGAATCGGACTCGGGGGCGTTCGCGCCGCGCGGTTACAGCGTTGATTGCTCCGACGATGCCCGACGGGCGCTGGCCGCCGATCAGATGAAGGACATATTGGGCTTGCTCGCTTCGTTTGATTCGCTGACCGCTGCCACAGGCGGATCCGGGGCGGACGTCAGCCCGATGAAGGATTCCGGCGTCGTGCTCATGGGGCACCGCGTCGAGGGGTCTACGTATTTCAACTACCACCACACGCACGCGGATACGCTGGACAAGATTGATCCGCAATTGCTCTCCGCCAACGTGGCGGTCCTGGCCACCGTAGCGTACGTCCTGGCGGATATGCCGACGCGCATCGGAGAGACCACATCCCCTTAGAATGCCGTCAAACGTCGCTTCCGTGCTTGACACTTGCTGCAGTCGTCGCGACCATTGGCGGGTTCCGCACTGACCGAAGGGCAGGCTCATTTGCGGGGCGAGAATTCAGGGCATGATCCGAGCGTTTTTCACATTTTTTGCGGGTTCCTTCACGATTGCAACCTTGGGATCGGTTATGGTAATCAGCGCGCTGATTCACCCGGTGAAAGCCATCGGTCGAACCTGTACGTTCGTTTTGGGCCGGGTGATGCTCGCGACGGCGGGTGTTCGGTTGGCGGTGCGTGGGCAAGGGCATGTTTCCACTGATTCCGCTCAGTTTTTCGCCGGAAATCACCAAAGCTTGCTGGACATCCCGGTGCTGCTGACGGCGCTTCGCGGGGACGTCAGTTTCTTGGCTAAAGACTCGCTGTTTCGAATTCCGATCTTGGCGGGCGCGATGCGCGGCTACGGTTACATCTCAATCGACCGGTCCAACGCCCGCAAGACGCTGAACACCATCAAACGAAACCTGCGGCGAAAAGGTGGGTCGCCGGTCTCGCTGGCCGTGTTTCCGGAGGGCACCCGCAGCACCGATGGCCATCTGTTGCCGTTTCGCAGAGGAGCGATCAAGATCGCGAAGCTCTCGGGATTGCCAGTGGTGCCGTTCACGATTGACGGTTCCCTCCGCGTCCACCGGCGCAACGTGTTCAAGATCACGCCGGGGCCGATTACGGTGACCTTTCACGCACCGATTCCAGCGATTGAAGTGGCCCAGCAAAGCGCCACCGAAATCAGCGATCGCATTGTCACGGCGGTGGCCAGCGGTCTGCGGGAAGACCCTCCCACGGAGCCAGGTTCGGGGCGCTGCGATGATTCCCTAACTCTTTCCGCGGAGGGGCTCTAGCCATGTCGCCCAAATCATCCCCACCGCCAAAACGCATCGCGGATCGCCTGGCCGGGCAAAACTTGCTGATCACCGGCTCGACCGGGTTCTTGGCCAAGGTGTTCCTCGAAAAACTGCTGCGCAGCGTGGACTCGCTCCAAGGATGCTATCTACTGGTTCGATCAAGAACGGGCGGGCTAAGCGCGGCCGAGCGGGTCCGGCGAACGGTGCTCCGCTCGCGGGCCTTTGACCGGCTGCGTGCGTCGCTCGGCAATGGCTTCGACGCGCTCTGCGCCAAGAAAATACACGTCATCGAAGGCGATCTGACCCGTGTCCATTTCGGCCTTTCGCCCGAAGCCTACCAAGAGCTGGCGGACAAGATCACGCTCGTCGTCAACAGTGCCGCGACGGTGACGTTTGACGAACAGCTGGACCTCGCCATCCACCTCAACACGCGCGGACCGACCCGGCTGCTTCAGTTTGCTCGGGATTGCGGCAACGTGCCGTTCATGCACGTGTCCACCTGCTACGTGTGCGGTGCACGACGCGGCGATATTGTCGAGGATAGCAGCGCGCCCGAGCCGGCCCGCGAGACCCTGCCACGAGACGCCAAGACCGGCGAATTCGATCTGGACGCCGTCGTCCAATCGTGTCTCGATGAATCGAAGGAAATCAGACGTTCCTTAGGCGATGGTACGGAGTCGGCGCGGCGCGCACTGATTGACGCGGGGATGAGCCGCGCGCGGTCCCACGGCTGGAACGATACCTACACATTCACGAAATGGCTCGGCGAGCAGCTTCTGATTCGCGATCACGGTGAAGTACCGATCGTCATTTTTCGACCCGCGATCATTGAGGGCAGCTACGACGAACCCGCGCCAGGCTGGATCGACGGACTGCGGATGGCCGACCCCATTATCGTCGCATACGGCAAGGGCAAACTCAGCGAATTCCCCGGAAAACTAGACGTTGCGATCGACCTGATTCCGGTTGATTTTGTCGCCAACGCGATGATCGCCACGCTGCCCGATAGAGCGGCTACTACGGATCGCGTTCCCATTATCCAATGCGCGTCGAGCGGGCGGAACCCTTGCCTGGTCGGTCGGCTCATGGGGCCTTTGCAGCGCGCGTTTCGCAAACACCCTATGTACAACGATGAAGGGCGACCGATCGAGGTCGGCCCACTGCGGCTGATCGACAAAGAAGTCTTCATCAAGAGATGGCGTCGTCGCCAGAGCCGGCTGCGCCGGCTGCAATCCATGTACAAGAAGCTCGGCCTCAAAGGCAAGCGATACCGAAGGCTGTCCGTGGCGTCCAGACAGATCGAGCAGCTCATCTACTTCGCGACCATCTATTCGCCCTATACGCATCTGGACTGCCGATTCTCCGATGACGCGCTCCGCGCCATCGAGGCCAAGTTGCACCCGGACGACAGAACGCTGTTTCCCTTTGACGTGTCCGTGATCGACTGGGCCGATTACGTGATCAACCGGCACGTGCCCGGACTTCGGTCCTTCGTGCTGGGCACGGGTCTCGCGCCGGATGGGCGCATCCGAGCGGTCGAGCATCTCGACCGGGGCAAGGCATCGGGACCGGAGGATCAGCTGGCCGCGGAAACCCTGTTTGAAGTGTTTGAGCGAAGCGCTCGTCAATTCAAAGACAAAGCTGCGTTTCAGATCAAGCGGGGACCTCGCTGGATTCGCTACAGCTTCGACGAAGTGCTTGGGGCCAGTGGCGCCGTGATGCAACGCATGATCGAACGGGGATGCCAACCCGGGGATCGAATCGCCATCTGTGCGGAAAGCAGCCCGGAGTGGGGTGTGGCGTACATGGCGATCATGCGCGCGGGCATGACGGCCGTGCCGCTGGACCCACAGCTTCCCGCGGATGAGGCATGGGCGGCGTGCCGATTTGTCAACGCCCGACTCATGTGCGCTTCGCCGGCAACCCACCCGGCGTTGGCGGAGGCGCGCGGGCAAGATGACGCCGCTTTGGTCACCCTGCGCGAACCGTTTGTACCACCGCCGGGAGCGTCGCGCGATATCGCGTCTAAGCCCGTTGGCGTCGATGGAGCCCAACCGGCGTCGATTCTGTTTACGTCCGGGACCACCGTGGCCCCCAAGGCGGTCCCGCTCACCCACCAAAACCTGATCGCCAACGCCCGGGCACTTCATCAGGTGCATCGGTTGTACCGAAGCGACGAACTCCTCTCCGTGCTGCCGATGTATCATGCGTTCGAGTTTACCGGCGGATTTCTCTGCCCGATCGTCGCCGGCGCGACGATCACCTATGTGGCCGACTTGAAGGGGAGCGAAATCCGTTCCGCGGCCCAGACGACCGGGACGACGGTCATGCTCGTGGTCCCTCGCCTGCTTCAGAGCTTTCACGATGCGATCGAGAATCAGGCTTCCAAGAGCGGCCTGCTCGCGCGAGGCTACCTGCGCATGGCCGGCACGCTTTCCAATTTATCCGGTCGCCATCTCGCCAGGCTGCTGTTTCGCCCCGTGCATCAACGATTCGGTGGGAGATTACGCATGTTCGTAAGCGGCGGTTCCGCGCTCGAGCCTGCCATCTTTGACGCGTTCGCACGAATGGGGTTTGCGGTATACGAGGGGTACGGGCTGACGGAGACGTCTCCGGTACTGGCGGTCAATCCGCCCGAGGGAAGCCGAAGCGGATCGGTCGGAAAAATGCTCCCGAATGTCGAGTTGGAGATTCGCCATCAGAATCTCGAAGGGGTCGGCGAGCTTTGGGTCAAGGGGCCCAGCGTGATGTCCGGATACCTCGACAACCCGAAGGCCACGCGCGAGGTGCTGGTCGATGGCTGGTTCAACACCGGGGATATCGGCAAGCAGAGCGCCGACGGCTACGTGGCCATTACGGGTCGATCCAAGGATCTCATCGTGACCGCGGCCGGCAAGAACGTTTATCCCGACGAGGTGGAATGGCGCTATCGTGACTTGCCGTTCATGAAGGAAATATGCGTCTTCGGTATGGCGTCGGCGGATGGTGTGGGCGATGCGGTTCATGGCGTGGTCGTCTTGGATCCCGAAGCCATCGCTGATCACGACACGTCATCGGTACAGCGAGAGATTCGAGCGGCCGCCGAGGGCATTTCGGAAACGCTGCCACCGCACCAGCGGATCGGCGCCCTACATTTTTGGGATCGCGAACTCCCCAAAACCACTACCATGAAGGCCAAGCGAGGGCTGGTGCGCGATCTCATCGTTCAAGAGCAAATGCCCGCCGCACCGGCGGGGTCATCGGCTGCCGCTTCACCCAGCACGCGCGCGCCCAGTGCGGTCGCGACGTCGCACGAGCAGGTATCGCTGCCTGTGCTCCGCAAGATTCTCGCGAGGCAGACGAAACACCCAGCCAAGGGTATTCAGCGAGACGCGCACTTGCTCTTGGATCTGGGCATCGACAGCATCGGCAAGATCGAGGTCATCGGCGAAGTTGAAGCCCAATTTGGCTTGACCATTGACGACGCCACCGCGGGAAAAATCGCGCGTGTGAGCGACTTGCTGGCGGTCATCGGCAACCGCCAGCCGGTGCCCGGCGGAAAACGCGACCCATCCCAGTGGCGCAAGAGGCTGGCCAGCGAAAACGCGGCGCAGCAACCGAGCAACGGCCACCTCCCCGCGCCGCTGGTGCCCGTCCGCTGGGCCGTGCGCGGCGGCGTCGGGCTGTTTATGAAAACCTATGTGCGGGTCCGCGCGGTGGGGCGCGAGAACATTCCCGACCACGGCGCATTCATTCTCGCGCCCAACCATTGCTCGCATCTCGATTCGCCGGCCGTGCTACAGGCCGTTGGCGGCAAACGGCGCGTGTGGGTGGCCGGCGCCAAAGATTACTTTTTCAACACCGCAATGAAACGGTTTCTGTTTGGCAAGATCCTCGACACCATCTCGTTCGACCGGCAGAGCGACGGGGTGCAAGGGCTACGGCGCTGCGGAGACGCGCTGCATCGCGGTGACGGGCTGCTGATCTTCCCGGAGGGAACGCGATCCGTCAGCGGCGAGCTGCAACCGTTCAAAGTCGGCGTGTCGGTGCTCGCAACCGAGCGAGGCGTTCCAATCGTCCCGGTGTACATCGACCGCACGTATGAACTGCTGCCCAAGGGCCGGCGCCTGGTTCTCCCGGGCTCTGTAACCGTGACCTTCGGCGCACCGATCCATGCTCCCTCCGCCTCGGACACCGAGGACCACTACAAGGCCTTTATGGCGGTCACGGCGCAGGTCGAAGCCTCGGTTCAATCGATGGTCTGCGGAGCGGGGGCGTGAGCCAGCCACAGCGGGAGTCCACGACCCCGCGTGAAGCTACGTTCTTCGATGTGGATGGCACGCTGGTCCAAACCACGATCGCGCATTACTACGCCTATTTTCGATGCGCGCGCATGCCCCGCCCCATCGCCAAGGCTTGGTACGCCTGGTTCCTCATCAAGTGCGGCTACTTCATCATCCTCGATCGAATCAACCGCTCCATGATGAACCGCGTCTTCTATCGAGGCTATCGAGGCCTCCCGGTGGATGAAGTCAAGGCGCAATCTCGGAAGTGCTATGAAGATGTCATTCTTCCTCGCCAGTTTGACCAGGCGAGCGCGACGATCCAGGAGCACCAAGCCGCGGGGCGACACATCGTACTGGTCACCGGCTCGATCGATTTCGTCATCCATCCGCTGGCCGAAGCGTTGGGCGTGGACGCCGTGCTTGCGGCGCGTCTGGTGGAGCGTAACGGACGATTCACCGGCGCGCTGGACGGCCCGCCGATCGGCGAACAGGAAAAAGCCGTGCGCATCCACAAGTACGCCGCACAACACAACATCGACCTGACCCGCTCCTACGGCTACGGCGACAGCATCGCAGACCTGCCCATGCTCGAATCCGTGAAGAACGCCGCGGTCGTCAATCCGGACAAGGCTTTGGCAAACCTCGCACAGGATCGTGGCTGGCCCATCCATCGCTGGACCGTCGGAGGACGACGAGGATAATCGCCGCATGAAAGCCCTCGAATACCGCAAGAGCATCCCCCGCTACGCGCTGCTCAAACTCTTCGGGGGGCGTTTCCGTCGGATGTACACCAGCGGCGTTCCGCCGGTGGCCGTGCGTGACATCCCCGAACAGAAACTCCCCACCGCGCAGTGGATGCGCATCGCGCCGCACCTAACCGGAATCTGCGGTTCCGATCTATCGACGATCTGCGCCAAGGGCACAGCCTATCTGGCTCCGGTGACCTCGCTGCCTTTTGTGATGGGCCATGAGGTGGTCGGGCATGTATGCGAGCTGGGCGACGAGGTCGATGGATTCTCCATCGGCGATCGCGTGGTCATCCACCCGGCGCTGGGTTGCAAGACACGGGGCATCACGCCGCTCTGCGACGCCTGCGCTCATGGCCGCGACGCCTTATGCGCCAACGTCACCCGCGGCGACCTGTCCAAGGGGATTCAAACCGGATTCTGCCGAGACACCGGGGGCGGCTTCTCGGAAAGCTTTGTCGCTCATCGCACGCAGGTATACAAGGTACCGGCCACCATCGACGATCGCGCGGCCGTGTTAATCGAACCGTTCGCCTGTGCGTTGCACGGAGCCCTTCGCGTATCGCTCGGTGAGAACGACACCGCGCTGGTGATTGGCTGCGGTTCGATCGGCCTGCTGACAATTGCGTCCTTGCGGGCAATTGGCTGTACGGCACGCATTGTGGCCGTCGCCCGGTACGACCATCAGCGGGAGCACGCCCTGAATTTGGGGGCCGATGAGCTGCTCGACTCCAGCGGAGATACGAAGGCCCGATACCAGCGTTGGGCCGCCGCGCTCGACGCCGAGGTGCTCGACGCGGAACTTGGCAAACCCACGGTCCTCGGGGGCGCGACGGCCACGTTCGATTGCGTCGCCTCGTCTCAGTCGCTCGACGACGGCTTGCGGTTCACGCGGAGCGGTGGCGCGTTCGTGCTCGTGGGCATGCCGGGCATGCCGAGGGGGATCGACTGGACTTCCATGTGGTTTAAGGAACTCTCGGTTCACGCAGCGTATGCGTACGGCCCGGAGCGGTATGCGGACGGCACGCGTGAAACGTTCGACATTGCCCTGGAATTGATCCAAACCGTGAGTGACAAGCTTGCCAAACTGGTGAGTGACCCGTATGAACTAACCGACTACCGGGCGGCTCTTTACTCCGCGCTGCGGACCGGCGAAAGCCGCGCGGTCAAGACGGTCATTGCGATTCATGATGGACACTAACCGATGAGCCACACAGCAGACGATGCCTGCATTCATACCGTGACCGATGCCGATCCGTCGTTCCTGTTTCACTGCGGGGAAGGGTATTTTCGACAGAGGTTGCCGCCGGGTACGGACGTCATTTACCCTCAAGCGCCGTTCCCGCCGGTTGCCGACGTAAACGCGGCCATCCATCACGCGCTCGACCACCCCGAGGGCGACGATCCGCTCGATGCGCAGCTCAAGGCCGGCATGAAGATCACCATTGCTTTCGATGATATTTCCTTGCCCCTGCCGCGTATGCGTCGGCCCGACATCAGGCAATCCATCATCGAGATTGTGCTCGAAAAGCTGGAACGCGCGGGCATCACCGACATCGAATTGATCTGCGCGATCTGTTTGCACCGGCGCTGCACGCCCAAGGAACTCAAGTACTTTGTCGGCACCAAGGTGTTTCGCCGCTTCTGGCCTGATCGATTGTACAACCACGATGCCGAGGATCCCCAAGGCAACGTGTTGCTGGGCGAGACGGAATCGGGAGAACAGGTCGAACTCAACCGGCGGGCCGTCGAATCGGATCTGCTGATCTACGTCAACATCAACCTGGTCACGATGGATGGCGGGCACAAATCCGTCCCGGTCGGGCTGAGCACCTACCGCTCGGTTCGCCATCATCACAATGCCAAAATGTTGCTGCATGAATCCAGCTACATGGACATTGAGCGCAGCGATTTCCACCGATCCTGCGAGCGCATGGGGCACTTGGTCAAGAGCGCCATCAAGATCTTCACGATCGAAACGACGATGAACGGCAGCGTGTTTCCCACCCAACTCAGCTTCATGCAAAAGCGGGAGCATCGTTGGAATCTGGTCGACCATGTGGGGTTCCAAGCCAGCCGCATCGGCCTCGCCATGCTACCGGGGCCATTGCGTCGAAAAGCCTACACCGCCCTGCCCGGAGGCCACAAGCTGCTCGGCGTCACGGCCGGCGAAACCCAGGCGGTCCACACGAAAACCCTCGAAAGCGTCCACGGACAACAATGCGTCGCGGTCCCCGGGCAATACGATGTCGTCATCCTGGCGATGCCCTCGCTGGGCCCGTACAACGTCGACTCGATTCTCAATCCGATCCTGGTCAACTGCTTGGGCCTTGGCTACTTCTTCAATTTTTACCGCCACAAACCGTTGGTGCGCAAGGGCGGCGCGATCGTGTTGATTCATCCACTCGAAAACAAATTCCACATGGTGCACCACCCGTCGTATTACGATTTCTTCGAAGAGGTCCTGACGGTCACGCGCGACCCCCATGAAATGGAACAGAAATACGAAAAGGCCTATGCAGAGAACGAGCGGTACATCGGGCTATACCGAAACTCATACGCGTACCATGGCGTGCATCCTTTTTACATGTGGTATTGGGGCTCCCACGGGCAGGCCCACGTCGGAAAAATATTTGCGGTCGATCCAGTGAGCAAGATGGCGGCCGAGCGGCTTGGATACGAATGCACGCCAAGCTTCAATGAGGCGCTGAACCAGGCTCGCGATTTTGTCGGCGGCGATCCACGCGTCTGCTATTTCCACTGCCCCCCTGCGATCATGTGTGACGTCTCGTAGGCTTCGATTATGGAGAACAGGCGTTCTGTAATCATTCTCGCCAACCCGACATCCGGGCGCGGACGTGCCCTGAAAACCGCCCACGCTGTAGCTTCACTCTTGCGCGCGCGCGGTGCAGACGTTGTCATTCACGAGACAACCGGGGCAAACGACGCGGAAGCATTCTCGCGGCAACAGAGCCAACGCGAAGATCGGCCGGGCGTCATCGTAGCCTGCGGTGGTGACGGAACCATCCAGCAGGTCGTCAACGCGCTTGCGCCGCTGAAACTCGATCTGGGCGATCTTTGCCCACTGGTCGGTATCGCGCCGGCAGGCCGGTGCAACGACTTTGCGCATAGCCTGGGGATTCCCAGCGACCCCGCTGGCATCGCAGACATTTTGCTGACGGGTTCGGCGAACGCGGTCGATCTCGGCCAAGTCAACGGGCGTTTTTTTTGCACCGTGGCCACGGTGGGCGTTGACGCCGACATTTCCAGTTATGTCGATACCATGAAGGTGCCGCTGCGAGGCACCCTAGCCTACATTTATGGGACGCTCCAGGTGCTGCGCAAATACCGCGGCCGATCGATCCGGGTGACGGGTGACTTCGTCACCTACGAGCAGCGCGTCTTCCTCGCGTCCACCGCCAATACGTCTTCCTACGGCGGCTCCATTAAGATCGTGCCCGATGCGAACCCGTTTGACGGCACACTCGATTTCTGCCTGATCGACCGTCTGACGCGATTGCGATCGGTAGCCATGTTGATTCGAGTCTTGCGGGGGTCGCACGTCGGGAGGCCGGAAGTGCATTTCGCGCGAACCAAGCGATTCAGGATCGAAGCGAACGAGCCGATTGAACTCTGGGCAGACGGCGAACGGATCGGCGCCACGCCGGCCGAAATCAGCGTGGCCGAGAAGGCGGTGCGCATTCTGGTGCCCGCAAGCGTCGGTGGCCGCGCGGGCTGAAGCCCGCGGCTCGGGGTTATGAAGTCCGCGGCTCAGGGCTCTCGAAGGGCGGGTTTGGCTCCTTGTTCGAGCGGCGCATCGAACTCGTCGGTCCGGAAGCTGCTGCCGAGATAGGTCCGCCTTACAACCGGATCGCGAACGATGTCCCCGGGCGTCCCTTCGGCAAGTTTCTGACCGTCGTGGATGATGTAGCTCCGATCGGTCACGCGAAGCGTTTCACGCACGTTGTGATCCGTCAGGAGCACGGCGATTCCGTGCTGCTCACGAAGCTGCAGGATTTCCCGTTGTAAGTCTTCTACGGCCTTGGGATCGACGCCGCTGAACGGTTCGTCGAGCATGATGAGCTTGGGTTCGGTCACTAGAGATCGGGCAATTTCGAGTTTGCGTCGCTCGCCGCCGGAGAGGGTCTTGGCAAGCTGTTTGCGCTGGCCGGTCAGGCCAAACTGTTCTATGAGCTGGTGAGCCTTATGAAGGCGTTCCAAACGCGACAGATCGCGCATCGTTTCCAGAATCGCCAGCAGATTCTCTTCCACCGTGAGGCGCTGAAACACGCTCGGCTCTTGCGAGAGATAGCCCATCCCTAACTGGGCCCGCTTGTACATCGGTAGCGACGTAACATCCTGCCGATCGAACAGAACCCGCCCCTCTTCGGCGTCGATCATGCCCACCGTCATCCGAAACGTCGTCGTCTTACCCGCGCCATTGCGCCCGAGCAGACCGACGATTTCACCGGGTTGCACGTGGAAGCTCAATTGATTGACCACCGCTCGACCGCCGTAGCGCTTCACCAAGCCATGAACTCCGAGAAGTGGTTGTCCGTTGTAGTCCGTCATGGGCATACCCGCGTCAGAGGAAACAATCTCACAAGAGTCACGCAGATCTTAGGAGTCCGTCCGGGTAGCAAGAATGGTGTTGCTCGGCCAGGCTCCTAGGTTGGGTCACACGCCCACAGCCGCGAAGGGCTTCGATCAGCGAATCCATCGCATCCGCCCCACGTCGGGGATGATGCCCCAACGACTGAATTTGGGGAGCCAATCAAGCCAACCAATGCGCTGCATGCTCGGCCAGTAGACAAAAAACGCCTTACCGATCAGTTGATCACGCGGAACCGTCCCAAGCTGGCAGGCCTCGCCCCGTGGTTTCAGGTGCGGCCCCAGCTCGTCCCACAATCGGGAATCCTTGCTTGCCGCGGTGTTGTCGCCCAACATGAAGTATTCGTGCCCCCGCAACAGGATCGGGCTTTCAGCGCTGCCCCAACCCCCACGTGGCGCCCAAGATAGCCCGAGCGAATGCCGCCCCGGATCCAGAAAGTAATACTCGTCTCGGCTAACGATCAAATGGGTTACGTCAAAGCTGCCCCCTGTTCCCACCACCGCGGGAACCGTCCGCTCCTGCTTGCGGCGCCGGAGCAGGGCAAGATCAGGCGCGTAGTATCCATCGGATTGGGGATCATCACTGCTGGCAAGAACGCGCCGACCATCCACGTCCAACGACAGTCGGTAGTCCAGATTCTCAAAGCTCACCTCAACGGCCTTGCCGACTGAAAACGGCTCCACATGAGCCTGAATGGACAGCGCGGGCCGACCCCCCTCCGGCACACCTAACTCTTCAATGGAGACCGTGCCATCAAAACCCACCGTCGCCACAAAGCGACGCCCGACCTTTTGCAATCGGATCGCAACGCTTCCCTCGGGCGTTGTCGGCGCGACCACGAAACTCACGCGCACGTCCTGCACGAACGGTGGCTCGCGGTGCAAATAGTAGTCAGGCCTCGGCGAATTGCCGAGCCGGCCAAGGTTGTAGGCGCACGTGGAACGAATGGCCGGCCCTTGAAGTCGAATCTCGTCGCCATCGACGCCTGCATCGCGAAACCGCATGCGGCGCCCGGCCTGTTCCCACCCGGACGCAGACTCCTGAACGGCCTCCCAGTGCGGTTGGGTCGTGCCGGTGCTACCCGGTAGCATGTCGTGGTTGTACGCGATCTGCCACAAGGACTTCTGCGCCACTTCGGTCTTGCGCGCGATCTTCGCCCGTTTGTCCAACTCGTCGAGCACGAACTGCGGCGTCGCCTCCAAGCGACCGCGCCGCTGCCCCGTGCGGTATTCGAATTTTCGCAAGCGCTGTCGATCCAACGCCTCGACGGCCTTCTCGGACAAATCCGCCACCGATGCCGTAAACACATCCCCATCGACAATCATCAACACTTCATTGGGAAGCCCGACAAGCCGTTTGATGAAGTTGGTCGTGCCGTCGGCGGGGTCCTTGAAGACGGTTACATCCCAACGCCTCGGGCCCAAGAACGCCCCGCCCAGGTCCAGCGGCCACTTAAGCACCAGAATCCGATCCCCGGATTCCGGATTGCCGCGTTCGTCGTTGATCTTCAGGTTGCTGTTGCCATACTTGCAATTCGGACAGTAGGCCACGTCGTTAAAGCGGATCGGCATCGTCCGCCGGTTATCGGACAAATCCCGCAAACCATACGCGAATTCCGTACCGCAATCCTCGCAAAGAATGGTGCCGTGTGCGCCGTACAGCGTCGGCGCCATCGAGCCCGTCGGAATGACAAATGCCTCGACCACAAACGCCCGAAAGACAAACGCCAACACCAGCGCAACCACGATCGATTCGATCGTCTCCTTCACCGGTTCGCGATGATGCGAGGCGGCGCTCGTCGAATCTACCGTTGCTTGTGCGGACATTCAACCTCCACAGGTGTTCTTGCGGGGCGCGGATTTTCGGACAAACCCCACGCCCCATGGGTTACGGGCCGCCTCCCTAGAGATCGGGCAACCGAGCCCCGGGGAATAAAGCACGATTGTTTCCAATTGTGGGACGGAACCCGATCCTTGGCAATACCAATGCGGATATCCGCTGGGTCGTCCTGATTTTCAAAAAATGGAATGTGGTTCCGCATTAGGGTACAAGGAACGCTGTCATGCGTCTTGAGGAGGTTGGATAGGTGATTTGTCGACATACCTTGACTGGATTCGGGCGACTCTTGATCGGGTTGCTGCTTGTTTCAAACCTCTCAGGCCTCAATGGTGCCGGCCCCGGCGAATCAACCGCGCAGGCCAAACCGCCATCAAAACCCGTCGCCCGGCTACAAGAACGCGTGCATCACGCGCCCAAACCGCTTTCCGACAAGGCCGTCACGAGCGATTGGCCGACCTTTCTGGGGCCCAACCATGACGGTACCACGCCGGAAACGCCCCTGTTGAAGCAGTTTCCATCCGGCGGGCTCGACATCGTGTGGGAGGCGGAAGTCGGCACGGGCTACGCCTCCCCCGCCATCGCCGGCGATCGGTTGATCCTCTTCCACCGGATCGGCGACGACGAAATCGTCGATTGCCTGCACCGCAAGACCGGCCGGCGCCTCTGGCGGGACGCCTCTCCGAAGCACTACGTGGGCCGCTATGCGTTTCTCCGGAGGACACAGCTCCACCGCCGTA
>CAZYXP010000019.1:0-29078 GCA_964651325.1 uncultured Phycisphaeraceae bacterium | reverse complement strand
CTCTCGATCCGGACGCATTTTCACGACTTCGTGCGCGGCCTGGTGGATGTGAATCACTTCGTGTTCTTCCTTTCCACCACCGGTTTGTTTCTGTTCTTATCCGTCAAAAGGCTGGAGATGCGGCGATGGCAGTAGAGACGACGCTAAAGGCTTCATCGACCCCGCGGGGCATCAAGCGGTGGCTGCTCGGGACGAATGTCCTTGTCGCGACGCTGTTGGTGGTTGGCATCGTCGTGGTCGTTCAAGTCATGGCGTACAACACGGGCAAGAAGTGGGACATGACCTCGTCGGGCATCAACAGCCTCAGCGAAGGTACGGAAAACCTGCTGGATCATCTGGAGCAAAACGTCCGACTGACCTCGCTCTATTTCGAAACCGACCGGGAAACGGAAGATCAGCCGCGCTACCGCCGCGCCGTGGGCGATTTATTGGGTCTCTACGCCGCGACCAACAGGGCGAAGATCGCCTCCGAGTGGATCAACCCGCTTAAGGATCATGAGAAGGTCAAGGCACTGGTCAAGCGCCTTTCCGAGTTGCCCGCGTTCAAAGAAGGGATCGACGAATACCGGCAGTGCGTGGAAGCCTATTCCAAGGAGGGCGGCCTTGACGCGCGCATCCAAATCGCCCTCCAAGGGGAATTGAATCAGATCGCGTCACTGAGCCTGACCAACAATCCCGGTGTGCAGAAAAGCATCGGCCCGATTCAAATGCTGTTGACGCAGTGGTCGGATGAACTGCAGGCGACCAGAAAGGCGATCGACGCGGAGGTGCTGGCGGATTCGCCGCAATACACGGGTTCCGTCGAAGCCCTCAAGTTGCTCTACCCAAAATTGAACGAGTCGCTGAGAAGCATCGTCACCCATGGCGAGCGTGAAGTGCAGACCAATTCCGCGTTGACCGGCCCGGCGGCAAGCTACCTCCAAGGCTTGGGCGGACGCTTCACCGAACTGCGGGACGCCATGACCGCGGAGGGAAAACGGCTTGACGAGCTCGAAACGCCCAAGATAGACGCCGTACTACGCGAGCTTGAGCCGACCGGCAACGCGATTATCGTCGAGACCGATAACGACGCCCGCGTGGTCAACTTCGCGGCGTGCTGGCCTTCTATGGACCCCGGACGCGGCGGCCAGGAGGCCGATTTCTTCCATCGGGCGTTTAAGGGCGAGGAAAAGCTGACCGCGGCCGTTCTTCGCGCGACCCACAAAGAGCAGACGGCCGTCGTCTTTGTGCGGTACGGCGGACCGCCGCTGCTCATGGGCGGCGTCATGCCCGGGCAGCCACGCGGGCCGTACATGGTGATGAAACAACACCTCGAGGACGCCAACTTCGTCGTCAAGGAATGGGATCTGAAGACAAGCGACAAGCAGCCCGAGATCGTGCCCGCGCCGACGCGGACGGTTTTTGTGGTGCTCAAACCGACCGCATCGCCGCGTGATCCGATGGGGCGACCAAGCCAGGAACCGCCCTTTACCGACCGGCACAAAGAAGCCCTGCTTGCGGCGATCGGAGAGAACGGCCGGGCGTTGTTCATCGCCGGGTGGAGCCCCGGACCGATGGGCCCGATCCCCTCCTCGTATGAATACGCCTCCTACCTCACCGACACGTGGGGTATCTCGGTGGACACGTCGTACCTGCTGATGCGCACGGTGAGCATCGCGCCCGAAAAATATGCGGCCGATGGCAGGAATTTCTACCTCATCCAAGATGTAACAGCCGGCCAGCACGACATCGTGAGCGGACCACAACAACAGTTCGTGTTCCCATGGTGTGCACCGCTGACGCTCGCGGCGGATTCCGGTGGCGAGGTCCAGCTCGTGCCCCTGATCGATCACGCCAAAAGCGATACGCTGTGGGGCATCAAGGATCTGTCCGCATACGAGAAGCAGCTTCAAGAGAAACAATTCATGACGCGGATCGAGACGGACCTGACCGGGCCCTTCACGCTCGCGGTCGCGGGCACCAAGGGAGACGCCAAGGTCGTCGTGGTTAGCGCCCGTTCGTTCGCGGAGGATTCGGTCGCGTTTGCCCGTGAGTTGAGTATGGGGGCTCGGGGGTTGTCCGTACGAACCCGCAACCCCGGCAACGTGACGCTGTTCGTCAATTCGCTGCACTGGCTCAGCGATAATACGGAATTCTTGAATATCGGCCGGCCGATCGAGGTGTCCGTGCTCCAGGTGAGCAAGCCGTCAACCGTCAAGGTGATTCAGGCGCTTACCGTGGTGGTGTGGCCGGCGCTCGCGCTACTCGGCGGCGCGGCGGTTTGGTGGGTAAGACGCAGGTAGGGAATCGATGAACTTTAAGACTACATTACTCTTGGCGTTTTCGCTCGCCATCTTGGGCGGGTTCTATCTGGTATCCCGGAACGCTCAATCTTCCGAATCGTCCGCGGCGCAAAGCGAGCCCCCGTTGCAACCGGGGACCAGCGCCATTTCGATGCCCGTCCTCGAGGCCGAACTTGCCGACGTGGTGAAGATCGTCTGCAAGCCCAAGGACGCTGCGGAGGATTGGATCTTCGAAAAAGACGGAGAGACGACCGCCGCCGAGCAGGATAGCTGGAGCATGGTCTCGCCGCTTGCCATGACGGTGATGAGTTGGGAGGTCCAGCGAATCGCCACGCAGCTTACCAACATCAAGTACGACATCAGCTACGGTGCCGATGACGCGTTGTCGGCGGCGGATGCCGGACTAGAACCTCCCGAGGCCGTCATCACGCTGACCGACGAAAACGGGAAATCGGCGGCCATGGAGATCGGTAGCCCCGTCTCGCCCATGGAAACCTACGTTCGCGTGGCGGGGAGCGATCGAATCTGCGTCGGCAAAGGCGAGCTCGCCAGCCTGATCAAGGCCAAGCCGATCAACTACCGCGACCAGCAAGTGTGGCGATTTACCCCCGGCGACGCGACCCGTATCGAAATTGACGCCCCTGGCCCGCAAGCGACCCACATCGTTTTCGCCATGCACAAAGGGGAATGGATGTTGGAATCCCCCGTCTCGGCCAAGGCCGACCAGGCCAAAGTCAACGAGATGGTACGCACGCTGAGCATGCTGCGCGTGGGCAAGTGGGTAGACCACGAGAAGGAACACCTAAACACCTACGGTCTTGCCCCCGCCTCGATCACCGTTCGCGCTACCGTCGAAACGGAAATCAAGAACGATCAGCAAGCCGATGAACCTCCTTCCGAGGAGAACGCCGGGGACACGCCCACCGAACCTGAGATTGAGAGGAGCACTTATGTGCTGCATGTCTCCGATCAATCGCCCATCGGCGAGGAGACCAAGGTCTACGTCCGGACGGGCGACGAATCCATGACCGCGACGATCATGAAGACGTTGGCAGACAAGTTTGCGCCGGCGATGTCCGATTGGCGCGACATGAAGCTCAGCAACGTCAACGCCACCACGGCATCTCGCGTCGAGATCAACACGGCCACAGGCAGTGCGAAGTTGCGCAAAACCGGACGAACCTGGGAGTTTGAGGACGGCGCCAAGGCAGACGATGCTTCCGTTCGCCAGCTGCTCGTCGCAATCAACGCGCTTACGGCCGTTAAGTTCGTCGAAGGCGACGCTTCGGACGCGGCACAGTTCGGGCTGGATACGCCCCAAGTGGAAATTCGCCTGACGATCCCCGGTGTTCCGGATGCAGAGCGGATCACGGTGGGCCGCTTCACCGATCCCCAATCAAAACGTATGGTTTTCATTCGGCGCAACGACGGCGCTTCCATCGCGAAAGTCCGCGTCGGCGAGGCCGAAGAGCTCTTGCGCCAACCACGCAGCTATCGCGATCGAACCATCATCGATCTGGACTCCGCGCGGGTCGAGGAATTGGTGATCACCGCGGGCACCCCTTGCACGCAGGGCAAGTCCAGCATTTCCTTGGCCAAAAATGGCGGTCAATGGACCATGAGCGATCCGGTTGAGGCGGACCTGAACGATGCGGATTTCAAAGCGATGCTGGATCAGGTCACGAACTTGACCGCTGATTCCATCGTGGCCGATGGTGGCGAGCTTTCCGCCTACGGCTTACATGATCCTGAGTTGGAAATCACCATCACGCACATTCCTCCCAAGACAGTTCAGCTCAAAGCGCCCGAAGACAGCGGAGAAGATGGTCCAGAGCCGAAAGAGCTGGAGTCGATCGAAGTTCAGCCGCCGGCAAAGACCTTCCAACTGAAGTTGACGCAGCACGAGGGGCAGGTTTACGCCACGCGATCAGACCTACCAAGCATCTTCCAGGTGTCGCCGGAACTCCTTCGCCGCGCCTCCGGCGAGATGCGCAGTGGCGTATTGTTGTCACCGGACCAGGCGGCCGTCACCCGGTTCAGCATTCGATTCGGCGAAGTGGAACACGCCTTCACGAAGCAGAATCAACATTGGATTTACGAATCGGATTCCGATCTCCCGCTAGACGATAAGAAAGTCGAAAACCTGCTGCTTCAAGTCGGCGACCTGCGGACGATCCGATACGTCTCCCATGCCGACGTCGGGGATTTGGCGACGTACGGACTTTCGAGCCCGCACGTCGCGGTGACGATCACCTCCGGCACCGAATCATCGGTTCTGCTTATCTCCTCGCAAACCTGCCTCGACGACCCCTCGGGCGGCTTTTTTGCCACCGTGCCGGGTAGCCCCGGCGTGTTCCTGCTAACGCCGGACGATGTCGGTCGTGTCCGCGTGGACATCGCCTCATTGGAGCGTTAGTGGGCGTGCTACGCGTTCGAAGTCGGACGCGACCATAGGGACCTTGGCCCTCTCGCAGCAAATCCGCGATCCTCGGCCGCAACTTTTTTCAAACACAATCGTCGTTTTTCACTTGAATCCCGTCAAGTCACACGTTAGGATTCCCGATTGGACAGTTTGGCTGTATGTTTCAAAGCTTGATTTCTCGTTTATCAAGAGAGACTTGTCCCGTTGTCGTGCCTGTGTTGCGGTAATAGAGTTCAGAAAACCGATCGGATACAATTCGACGGAGAGTTTCCCAAGAGGAGCGTCCCATGGCAGTTCGGCACCATATCAAGGTTCTGGTCATCGACGATGATCCCGCGATTTGCGAAACGGTCGGCATGCTTCTGGAAGAGCACGGCTTCCAACCTAAGACCTACACCGATGGTACGGCCGCACTTGCAGTGGCCGCGGAGGAATCCTTTCAGGTCGCCTTGGTTGACCTGCGGATGCCGTCGATGGAAGGTGTTGAGGTCGTAGAGAAACTGAAGTCCATCGACCCGTACATGAGTTGCATTGTGATGACCGCGTTCCCAGACTTGGACAGCGCCACGGAAACCATGAGGCGAGGGACCTGCGACTACCTCGCAAAGCCGTTCAAGAAGGAGGAGCTTGTCGGTGCCGTCGATCGCGCGTGCCGCAGCATGGGCATCATCTACACCGATGAACACGAGCTGAACCGCTTGATCGGACAGAGGATCCGCAGCCAGCGTCTAGATCAGAGTCTCACGCTCCGCCAGCTCTCGGACCGAACCGACCTCACCACCTCTCAGCTCTCCCAGGTAGAGCTTGGCAAAAACGCGGCCTCGATTTGGGCCCTGGCGCGCATCAGCAACGCACTGGGCCGTCAGGTTTCGGAGTTGCTCGCTGGTCTGTGACACAGCCGTGCCGCCGTTTGCGGTTGGACTGTTTGACGCGGGATAGTCTGACGCGGATTAGGCGTTGATCCGCGAGCGAATGAATGACGCTCTCGCCCTTCCTCGGGTTTTGCCGTCCATCATTTCGCCGGAAATCTTTTGGAGGTGGGCCGGCTGGGTGAAAAGAAAGATCTCATTGAGCGTCTTCATGTCGATCCGGTCGTAGCGTCCCATTTCCAGCCCCATTCGGATGGGGGACAGGAGCACAAGTGTTTCTTCGCTGCTGATGCATCGCGCGTGGCTCAAGATTCCGTGGGCGCGCCAAATCTTGTCCTCAAGCTGATTGGGGTGTTGGTGGATGAGTGAATCCCGTGCGGCGTTTTCATAATCTACGATTTTCGGGATGATGCCCTCTCCGAACGCGCTGAGGATTTCTTCTTCCGTCTTGCCGAGCGTAATTTGATTGGAGACCTGATACAGATCACCGATCGCTTCGGTTCCTTCGCCGTACAGCCCTCGAACCGCAAGCCTCATGTCGCGCGCCGCCCGCACGACCCTGTCGATTTCCTTTGTCAGCTTCAACGCGGGAAGATGCAACATGACCGAAACACGAATACCCGTTCCCACGTTGGTCGGACAGGCGGTGAGAAATCCGAACTGTTCGTCAAATGCAAACGGCAGCGATGCTCCAAACACGTCGTCCACGCTGCTGATTTCCTGCCAGAGCGAATCCAGTTGAAAACCGCAACGCAACCCCTGGATCCTCAGGTGATCCTCTTCGTTGATCATCACCGAGGTCGTTTCGCTCTTGGACACACCCACACCGCGACTCCCCTTCGCGCCGGCATGTTGACGGCTAATCAAATGCCGCTCAACCAGAAACCGACGTTCCAGCTTTGAAGCCTCTTGAAGGTCAACGAATATGCCCCCGGCCAGCGCCGGCACCTTGTGCGCTACGTCTTCTACGGCCCGAAAGATTTCCGTTTTTTCAGTTTCGTTGGCCGAGGCGAGAAAGGAATGGTCAGACAGATTGCGTGCCAACCGAATCCGCGACGAGATCACCACGCTCGATGCGGGATCCTCACCGCGCAGCCATTCGCCCGTGGACTTGCATAAATCGTCAATGGTCATGCGGGTTCTGCGTCTCCGCCGGTTTCAAAGATTCTTATTTCGTCGCGGACTTGAGCCGCTCGCTCATAGTTTTCCTCTTCGATCGCCGATTGAAGCTGTTTGCGAAGCCGAGCCAGACCGGTTCTTTGCCGCAACACCGCCCCCACCTTGGCGGGCATTTTTCCGATATGTTGCGTGGCGCCGTCGTGGGCTCGCTCGATCAGCGCGGCCAGTAGCGTGCGAAATACTTCATAATCGTGCGGGCAGCCCAATTGGCCGGTCGATTGGAATTCTCGAAAACTCATGCCGCACCGGTCGCACGAAATCGACTCGCCGCCACCGGGCGCGGCCTTACCTTTGAGAAACTCTTGCAAGATGGCATGAGTCGTCGCGTGTTGCTTGATGATAATGCCTTCTTTTTCTGCGCACTTCTCACACAAATGGCGCTCAGTCTTCTTGGGCATCGTGTCGGTGATATGCACCGTCGCACGAGCCTGCTGGCAGTTTTGGCAAACGTGATTCATCATGTGCGCATCTCGGGTAGGCATTGGGGCCCTGCCGCCTCGTTCAACATCATACGTTTCCAGCAATCCATCGTCAATTCGCCCCATCCTTCTCTACCTGCGCCCGTTATGGCCCCATTCGAACCGCACAAGGTAGAAAACAACTTGAACTGCGTGGCCGCCGCTTCCCTTTGAGGGTTGCGGCTCAGGTTCGAGTCCACGTTTTGGCAACCCAGCCCTAGTGTCGCGTCACTCGCAAGTATGCGGGTTCGCACGGCCGCTCGGGCTAAAACTCGCGGCTCGGGGAAAGAACAAGTATCCGCGGACTCAAGGGTGTCCATGCCCTAGGCCTCGTATTCGGCGACGCAGCCCGGGCGCTCGGTAATCTGCACGCGCACCAGGTTCTGCAGGCCGCTCGCCCTCAGTTTCTCGAGTACGATTCGTGCGACAACCTCCGCCGTCGGGCTTAGGTTCGCAAAATCAGCGTGCTCATTGAGATCGCGATACTGCCAATGAGAAAGCACTGATTCAAGAGCCGCCCGGACCGCTTCGAAGTCCGTCACCATGCCCGACTCGTCGAGCGTCTCGCCGGCCAAGAAGGCGCGAACTTGCCAGTCGTGGCCGTGCACCGGCTCCAACGTCCCATCGGGAAGGGCCACCCGATGGGTAGCCGAAAACGTCGCTTCAACGGAAACCGTATACATCTGACTCCCACGAGATAGTGTGCACGGCACACGCTAGAAGCTCGGCCCGCAACGACGATCCAATCCAGGCCCCGCGACCGACGCTACAGAATTCTCTACAGTACGCATGGCGCATGCCAAGCGGCATGCTGCCATAGATGGTCCGAGGGCCGGCGCCCGCGGCGCTGACTTCGTGCCCGCCCAGTCGCAACCGGCAGGTCATGGCTCACGGCCGAATGTATCCGATGCGTTGACCTTTGCCCACTGCCGATCTAGCATCGATGGATGCTCAGTTTTTCACCGACCAAGGAAGAGTTCGCCCAAACGCCTTCGGGATACTCCGTCGTCCCGGTTTATTGCAGTCTGCTCAGCGACCGGCACACGCCCGTCTCAGCGTTCGAGCGGCTCGCCGCAGAGTCTCGACAGGCGTTTTTGCTGGAAAGCGTCATCGGAGGCGAAAAAATAGCTCGGTATTCCTTTCTAGGAATCAAACCCTTCGCCACAGTGGTCGCAGAGGGCCCGCGCACCACCATCAGCACGCCCGAAGGGGAACGCCACGTCGACGGCGTGGACCCGCTGACCGAGCTTGAAGGATTGCTCGCCCAATACCGTGCGCCGCAACTGGCGGGGTTGCCCCGGTTTGTCGGAGGCGCCGTCGGGTATGCGTCCTACGATCTTGTGCGCCGCTATGAAAAGCTGGATGATCCGCCGAACGATGATCGCAACATCCCGGACCTGCACTTCGGGATTTACGACGAGATGGTGATCTTCGATCACGTGCGGAAACTGATTCACGTCGTCGTCCACGCGGAAGTTCATGGTGCCACAGACGCGTCGTCAGCCTACGACCGCGCGTGCGAGCGCATCGCAGAATTGGTAGGACAGCTGACGTCAATCCAGTCCGATCCCGTCAGGCCGTACCATGCTCCGCTTCAGCAGTCCGAACACGGAACCAGTACCTTTACTGAAGAGACCTTCGAACGGGCCGTGAATCGCTGCAAGGATTACATTCGAGCCGGTGATGTTTTTCAGGTCGTGCTTGGCCAGCGGTTTACCGCCGAGACCGAGGTTGCCCCCTTCGAAATCTACCGCGCCCTGCGCGTGATCAACCCATCCCCCTTCATGTTCTACCTCCAAACGCCACACGCCACGTTGGTCGGCGCCTCGCCGGAGATTCTATGTCGGATCGAAGGCAGAACGGTCACCGCACGCCCGCTCGCCGGCACCCGGCCGCGCGGCAGAACCGAATCGGAGGATAGGGGGCTCGAAGCGGAATTGCTAGCCGATCCGAAAGAGCGTGCCGAGCATGTCATGCTCGTCGACCTTGGAAGAAATGATCTGGGACGCGTCTGCCAGCCAGGCACCGTTGCGGTGGACAAGCTGATGTCGGTGGAACGCTATAGCCACGTCATGCATATCTGTAGCAATGTTTCCGGCCGATTGGCTTCGGGCAAGACCGCGTTCGACGCAGTGCGATGCGTCCTTCCCGTGGGCACGGTTAGTGGCGCCCCCAAGATTAGAGCCATGCAGATCATCGACGAACTCGAACCGGTCCGGCGCGGACCCTACGCGGGCACGGTCGGCTACATCGATTTCGCCGGCAACATGGACACGTGCATCGCGCTTCGAACGCTGGTGATCACGCCTCTTGAGGACGATCGTCAGCGGGTCGATGTGCAGGTCGGCGCAGGCATCGTCGCGGATTCCGAACCCCGCGCGGAGTATCAGGAGACCATCAACAAAGCCGCGGCCATGTTCAGCGCCTTGACGCTGGCCAGCGCTTGGCGGTCTGATTTCGATCCTTCGTAGCGCGCGCCGCGCGGGAACCCCATCTTTGCCGCGCACCTACGGGTCCGGCATTGCGTCTTCATCCTTCGAACCCTTGGCCGCCAACGCCCCCTGTTCGGCTATGCGTGAAGCCTTGGGAATCACTTCAAACAGCAGGGCCGCGTGGCCCAGCACGACCCCCGGCGGCTCATCCGCCTGCGTGATTTTCGTAACGGGAAGATCGGTCGGCCACGCCTTGGATTGGTCGGCGGCGGCGTAGATGTAGTCGACTTCGTGCTCATCCAGCATGGCGGCCGTAAGCGGTTGGCCGCCGCTCCACAGTTGCCATCTCAGCGGCGTAATCACCTGATGTTGAAGGTGACTGCCAATCAGCGGATACGTCGCATAGGGAGTCGCCAAACTCAAGATGCGTGAGCCCGCCTCCAATTCATCAACCACCTTGGGGATACCGTAGAACCGCGTGCGATCCCATATCCCATCGCGCGCGCGCGTGGCGAGCAAATGAGCCGGCGGCAGCGTGGCGATTGAGGTCGATACCGCCAGCGCTACGCAAATCAGTGCCACTGCGGATCGAGGAACGGATCGCGCGATGCGATCGATCAAGACCCCGGCGAGCGGAATGACCACAAGCACCAAGGGAAGCACAAACCTGAGCATCTCGCGAAACACGGAAAAAAGCAACGCGATGCCGATCAGCCCGAACGCCAGGTAGACGACGGCCCAAGGTTCCGTGTCGCCGGGTTTGAACCTCAACGGCGGGGCGCGGCGAATGACGCCAAACACACCAAGGATCGTGAGCAACATCCCGGCCGGGACAAACGCCGTGTAGGCCGCGCCGAAACCGCTTCCGCGACCGTAAGGGTAGCCGGTCCCCGTGCGTTTGGCCTCCTTCCAAGGATAGTTCCACCATCGGGCTACCTTTTCGTCAATACGGCGCGGCACGAAATGTGGCATGTCGCTGGCGACGAAACCCGGAAGCACCTGTTGAGTCCCTACGTAGACCCCGACAGGGTAAATGGGATTCCCGGCTTGAACGGCTCCTCGAGCCAACCAGAAGAATGAACAGGGAAGACACGCGCCCGCGAAGATCATTCCGGCGACCGCGGCGCGCCGCAACCGGGCATGTTTCAAGCGGGCTGCGAACCAAACCGCCCCCATGACGACAAGCGCCAACATCGGCACGAGCACCAGATACGTCGACTTGCTCCCCAGGGCAATGCCGGACGAGAGCCCGGCCAGAACCAGCAGGTGTCTTCTCGATGGTTCGCAGCCGCGTCGTGTCGCCCAGGTGATCGCAAGCAGGCCGGTCAACCAGAACGAAGCCGCGTAGAGATCGATGTAGCCCGACACGCTCTGAAAAACAACCATCGGCACCGCCGCGGCAATGCAAGCGGCCGCGATTGACGCACCGTGTCCTATGCGTGCAGCCCCACTGAGCCCATAGATGGCCAGCCCTACCAAGAGGGCATTTCCAAGTTGCGCCGTATTGAACAGCCATTCCATGCCCGAATAGGCCATGAGGAAGGGGACGATCATCCCGTTTTCCGGGAACGATTCGTGCGTCAGCCCGACGGTCAAATCGAGGCGCCCTCTCTGCATCCACTCTACGGCGACGGGCAGGTGATAATGCAACGCGTCGGAACCCATGGGAAAACGCGTAATCGCATCGATTAAGAACACGCCATACATGGCGACGACCAAGCCAATCGGCACCCACCATAGCCCCGTTCGCTCAGCCTGCCCGCTTCCACCTCGATCGTCTGAGCCTCGCGCCGTCGGCGCCACTTGCCATTCGAGCATCACAACGGCAGCCCAGACAACCAAACCAAAAACCACCCCAACCGACAGCGGCGAAACGAACGACGCGTCGAATAGCATCGAAGCGAACGCAACCGCATGCAGTGAAAAGACGAGTCCCGAACTGGGCACAACCGTAGCGAGCGCTAGCCGGCTTGCCCGCTCACGGACGCCAATCCGCGCACACCACCGGTAGGCCGCCAACAGCGCAAACAACCACAGCGCGCCAATGACCGGCAAGCAAGCGATGTCGAATAGATTCATCACTGGAGAAACTTCGCATTCAACCGTGCGATTTCATGCACAAACGCACGCACAGAAGTGCTGCAAGCCAGGTAAATCAAGAAACTGGCGAGGCAAACCACGAGCCACCAACCATCGCGACTGGCCCCCGCATCTTCTTGCTCGGTTACGCGCGAATCCGACATGGGGATCTCATGCTTGAATCACAACCTTGCGCCGTCCCAATCCCCGTGCATGACCGCGCCCTAGCGGGGAAAACCGTGGCACAGATCATCGGAAGATACGATCGCAAGGCGCATACGCCCGCCGGAGGAATTATCGGCCCCTTATCGGCACGACCTAAGCAAGCGATTTCCAAAACCACACCCAGATGGAGTGGCCTTTGCCCACCCACGGCGCCGCCTCGCTCGACGCAGCGGATTGGACGGCGTCGATGGTGCTTGTATCATGCCTGAGCTGGGTGAACGGACACGCGACCGGCGCGTTTCCTACGCCTTGTGAGCAAGCAAAATCCTGATCAGATGGAGGCGATTCGACCCATGGCAGAGGATAAGCACATCGAGAAGGTAATCATCGTCGGGTCCGGGCCGGCTGGCTGGACCGCCGCCATTTACGCCGCGCGAGCGAATCTGAGCCCTTTGGTCTTCGCCGGGCGTCCCAAGACCGTGCCCTCGACGATCCTGCCCGGCGGGCAACTAATGATGACCACCGAGGTCGAAAACTACCCCGGATTTCCCGAAGGCGTAACCGGCCCTGAGTTGATGTCCTATTTCGAGCGTCAAGCCGTCCGTTTCGATACGCGCATCGTGACCGACAAGGGGCTCAATCCAGACGTCTCCAACGCCGATGATGGCCATTCCTACAGCTATCACGACTGCAAGAACGTCGATCTCTCACGGCAGCCCTTCGTCGTCACCGGCGAAGATGACACCGAATACCCCGCCCATACCGTCATCATCGCGACCGGGGCCACCGCGAACTGGCTGGGACAGGAAAACGAGCAACGCCTAGCCACCACCGGCGGCGGGGTCAGCGCGTGCGCCGTGTGCGACGGGGCGCTGCCCATCTTCCGGGACAAGGAAGTGGCCGTCGTCGGCGGCGGAGATTCCGCGGTGGAAGAGGCCTCCTACCTCAGCAAGTTCGCTTCCAAGGTGTACATGATTCACAGGCGAGACCAACTCCGAGCGTCTAAGATCATGGTTCAGCGAGCGATGGACAACGAGAAAATCGAGATTCTCTGGAACAAGACCGTCACCGACGTGCTCGGCGACAAGATGATTTCCGGCTTGCGGCTGAAGGATACGCAAACCGATGCGGAAAACACCCTCGAAGTCGGTGGGCTTTTCCTGGCCATCGGGCACACACCCGCCACCAAGTTCCTCAACGGTCAGCTAGAGCTAGACAAGAAGGGCTACATCACGCTCAAGGATCCCTATCGCTCTACCACCAGCGTGGATGGCGTGTTTGGAGCCGGGGACTGCGTGGACAGCGTCTACCGGCAGGCGATCACTGCGTCCGCGATGGGCTGCAAAGCGGCCATCGACGCGGAGCGTTGGCTCGCGGATCGGGGGATCGAATAGCGGGCTGCACGTTTCTGAGCACCGGACGCTAGCCCGGTGAGCTCGGGTCGCGGAGGGTCCGCAGGCTAGCGCCAGCGACTCTGTGTCGGGCCCGGCGGTTAGTCCGCAGGCTAGCGCCAGCGGCTCTGAATCGGTATGCCTCCCCCGCCGGAACCGTGACCGCCCCACGGTCCGCCTCTTTTCTTGAAGAGGTGGATTCAAACCCGTTTTCTAGCTGGAACCGGGAATAATTGACGCCAATCTCGCATTTGGTAGGGCCGAATGACCATGACGAATTGCGACAGAACAGATTCCGCGGACCCGGGGCTACCGGTTTCACACGCCGTCGAGCTGCTGAGCCCCAACGCGCCGACCGTGGTCACTAAAGCGTTGGACATCGTGTGGTTTCAGGTCGGCGGAACGATCTGCAACCTCCGATGCCACCACTGCTTTATCCACTGCTCCCCGGAAAACGACAAGTTCGGATTCATGCCGCTGGCCCAATGCTTGCCCTTCCTGAAGGAAGCTGGCGAACTCGGCGTCAAAGAGTACTACTTCACAGGCGGCGAACCCTTCGCCAACGCGGAGCTTTGCGACATCCTCGAGTTGACGCTCCGTGACTATGGCCCCGCCACCGTGCTGACCAATGCCACGCTGCTTCGCCCCAACACCCTCGACCGCCTCCGGGTGATGCACGATTCCATGGGCCATCCCCTCGAGCTGCGTGTCAGCCTGGACGGCTTTTCCGCCGAGATGAACGACCCGATTCGTGGCGAAGGCACGTTTGAACAGGCCATGATCGGCGTCATCAAGCTGGTTGAATGCGGGTTCTCGCCAATTATCACCATCGCCCGAACATGGGAAGGCGAGGATGAGCAAGTGCTGAGCGGCTTTGTCGCCAGCCTGACCGAGCGGGGATACAAGAACCCCCGGCTCAAAATCCTGCCCCTACTAAAACTCGGAGCTGAAACTGAGCGCGGCGGCGGCTATTGCAATCAGGCCTGGGTCACCCATGACATGATGTCGGGATTTGATCAGCGGAATCTGGTGTGCCACAACGCGCGGCTGGTCACCGACCAAGGCGTGTGGGTCTGCCCGATTCTGCCCGATTCGCCGACCGCCCGGATGGGCAGCACGCTGCGCGAGACCATCCGCGAATACCCCCTGCGTCATCAGGCCTGCCACACCTGCTGGTCCAACGGCGCCATTTGCTCCAATACATCCGTACTGACAACCGATTCCTGAGGCGGTTGCAGGGTGGTTCCTTTCGGGTGGCCACCCCCGTTGAGAGGTTGGGGACGCGATGATCTCGGATGACATCCCCCTGATTGTACGATCCGCCATGTGGCATAACGGCCCTCCGCTGTGATTTCCAGCCGGGGGCGGCCGGGCTACGTGATCCCCAGCCGGGGGCGGCTGGGCTACGTTCGCCGGGCACGCACGGTATGGACGAGCATGGAGCAGAGGTATACCGCCCCTGCCGTGAGCACGATCGCCGATTCCGGGCTGATGCGCGTCCCGTACACCGCCACGCGCGGCACCGTCGTCAACAACGCGCAAAGAGCGATCGAAACGAAGATGATCGGGGCCATGCGATTGAAGTGGTGTCCTACCGTGGCGGCCGGCAAGGTGAGCAAGGCGATCACCAGAATCAATCCCACGATCTGAATCAGGCAGATCACCGTGAGCGCCACTAGGCTCAAGAGCAGAATATTGATCGCCACGAGCGGAACGCCCTGCAGTTGGGCCTGCTGCTCATCCAGGCAAATCGCAAGAAGGCGTTTGTAGTAGAGCAGCACGAAGGCAACGACCAAGGCATCCAACACGAACACCATCAGCACCTCATCTCGGCTGACCGACGTGATGTTGCCGAAGAGATAGCTCATCAACTCGCCCTGATAACCAGGCGTGAACTTGATCAGCAGGATGCCTAGCGCCATGCCGATGGCCCAAAGCGCCCCGATCAGCGTATCGGTACGCTCCGCAGCGCGCCCGCGCATCAACCCGATGGTCACCGCACCGACGAGCGCCGCAACCACCGCACCATGGAGCGGATGAAGCCATGAGAAAGCCTCGGGGTAAACGTGCGCCAGAAAAACGGCGCCGCCGATGCCTCCCAGCGCCATGTGCGCAATCGAGCCAGCAAGGAAAACAATTCGCCGCGCCACAACGTACGGCCCGATGATGCCGCACGAAACGCTCGCCAACAATCCCGCCAACAACCCCGTGATCAAGAAGGGGTTGTCCGACATGTCCTGAAGAAACAGCATCATAGTGACAATCCGTCCGACCACCCGGCCCGGGCGATCTTGATTCGTTGGCGCGGTGTCAAGGTTGTCGTGAGAGGTTCACTCAACCCTCTGTAGCCCAGCCGCCCTCGGCTGGGTGGTGTCCAGACACAGCGGAGGGCCGCTGTGCTACACGGGGCATTCCGTCGAAACCGCCTTGCCTTGGCATTATACATCGGGAACCTCGGCATCGTGGGCATGGGCGCATTGGTCACCATGCTCGATGGCTTGCACGTGGCCGTGATACATCGAAGCCACAATCTCGTCGGTCACCTCGTGGGCGGCGTGGCACGTCAACGTACGGTTCAGGCACGCCACGCGCTTTAGCTTGCTTGACACAAACGACACGTCATGGCTGATCATCACGATCGGAATCGTCTCGTTCATCTTGCGCAGCAGGTCGAACAACCCACGTTCCATATGCACATCGACGCCGGCCGTCGGTTCGTCCAAGAGCAACAACTCCGCATCCCCGGCCAGGGCTCGTGCGATCAACACACGCTGGCGCTGCCCGCCCGACAGAGTTCCGATCGGACGCCGGGCCAACGCCTCGGTGCCGGTCTGCGCGAGCGCGTCCCGGGCCTTGGCAACGTCACGGCTTGAATACTTCGGCCCCCATAACGAATGACTCAGCCGACCCATCAACACCACATCCAACACGTCGGCGGGCACTGACGCATCCACCTGCGCATGTTGGGGCACATACCCGATCCGCGCGCGTACGCGCCGCGGCGCCGCACCCAACACGCGAACCTGCCCCTTGTGCGGCAGCACCAGTCCGAGCATGAGCTTCAAGAGCGTCGTCTTGCCGCCGCCGTTGGGGCCGACAATCCCAAGGAAGTCATCCTTGAAAACCTCCAGGTGGACATTCTGCAACACCGGATCGCGCCCCGGGTCAGGCGGGTATCCAAACGTCACATCCGAGATTTCTACCACTGGAGCGGACATCGATTCTCCCTGCATGGACTCAATATCATGACCGGACGCTTGTCCAGCGAATCCGAACCGCGCCCGTCAGGAAGCGGCCAAAACCGAGAGGCCGTCTGATACACATCGACTCCCTCGCGATCGCGGCGCTGCGTGCGCGCCGCTCCCTTACGGTCGCGGTTCGGTGCGGTGGCCACTTCCCCGTGCCGCCCCAATGGCCTCGGCCAATTCCAAAAGGGACGCCGCGACATCCTCAGCCAGCGGATCCAGTGGATGCACGCGACCACCTATGGATTGCGCAATTGCCCTGGCCGCGCGACTTTTGATCTGGGGCTGCACGAATACAACCTGGATCCCCTCCGCCAGCGCCAAGCGCCGCAGCTCCGTGATCTCATGATCGCTCGGCTCTTTGCCTTCCCGTTCAATCGCCACCTGCCGCAACCCATACGCATCCGCGAAGTAGCCCCATGTTGGGTGAAACACCAGCAACGTCCTACCCTGGTAGGGCTTCAGCATCACACGGAGCTTCCGATCCAGCTCATCGAGCGATGCCAACAAAGACGCCAACCCTCGCCTGTAGGCAGCCGCGCCGTCCGGGTCGGCTTCCTGCAAAGTCTTGGCAATGGTCTGGGCCTGAATCTTCAGCAACAAGGGCGACAGCCAGATGTGAGGATCCACTCCAAACGCATGCGCGTGGTCGTGGTCGTGGTCGTGCCCCGCTGGCGTGGGTTCTTCCGTACCGGCCCGCATGTGCCGAAGCGTGATTCCCTCGCGCAAATCCACGACGTCTATTCGCCCCGATTTCACGATGGATTGAAACCAACGCCCCTGCTCGAACGGCACACCGATCCTGAAGTAGATCGCGCCGCGCATCGCTCGACTCACCTGCGCGTCAGCCGGTTGATAGGCGTGCGGATCGTCGCCCGCGGGCAACATGGTGGTCACGGCCACGCGCGCACCGGCAATCCGCCGGATCAACCATGCCTGCGGTGGAATACTGACAGAAACGGAAAGCGAATGCTCTTCGCTCGTGCCACCCAACCCGCCGGCCGCCGTAACGCCCCACGCGAGGCAGATTGCGGACAGCCCCACCATCGTGATCGCGTTCACCAAGCCGAAACGGCTCCTGGTCCGGGAAATGCTCTTCCTCATCGACGCGAACCTCCCATGCCTACCTCATGCACACGACTTACAACGCCCGTACAACACAATTTCATGCCGATCCACCGTGAACTCCGGCGGCGCGAGCTTGGCCAGGCCCGGCGGACAACCCTTCAAATCAAACACGCGATCGCACGCGAGGCATTGAAAGTGATGATGGTGCTTCTGGGCCGCGCTATGCAGCTCATACCGCGGCGACTCGCCGGGCAGGTTGATCGGCGCCGCCAGCCCCTCTGCGCAGAGTTGCTTGATCCGCCGGTAGATGGTCGCCAGGCTGATCGATCCAACGCGCCGTTTGGCCGCCGCATGAATCTCCGCCGGGCTAAGCGGCCTCGCCGCCCGTTGAAGCGCGCCTTCGATTGCGTCTCGTTGTTTCGTCATCCGCCTCATAGCATAGCCCTCATCGTGAGCCCGTCCGCGTCTTTCACCCGTTAATGATAATGCATTTGCAGTAGCATATCAAGCCTGTTGGCCACCGCTGCCGGACGCAACCCCCGTGGCCAACCCGTACGTTTCCACGCCAAGAAAGTTCATACGAAATTAACAGACCCCTTATTTTCACATAATACCGAAGCGCTACCATTCCCCCATCGTCGTTAGTAGGTCGAAGGAAAATCGACCGGCGACGGGCCTGGGCGAACACGCCGCTTTCAAAAGGAGCGAATGCAATGGACGGAACTGGTCGACGAGCCCGACATGGGTTCACTCTCGTGGAATTGATGGTCGTTGTTGCGATCATCGCGCTGCTCATCTCCATCCTGCTGCCATCACTATCTCGGGCGCGAGACGCAGCCAAGGGGTCCGTTTGCGCGTCGCATCTGAGGGTCTTCTCCTCAGGGTTCGAGATCTACGCCGCGGAGGATACAAGGAACGCCCGCTCAAGCGGGGCATTCGACCATAGGCGGGACGGCGACGTTCGCACGGTCGGATGGGTGGCGGACATGATCAACATGAAGGTCGGCTCGCCCGGGCAAATGCTCTGTCCGACGAATCGCTTCCGCATCTGTGAAAAAGTCGCCGACTACACCGGCGCCGCCCAGACGGGTACGGACAACCCCCTGCGATGGTCCTCCAACGGCGGCGCCGCCGTGGTACCCATCATTGACCCGGTTGCCAACCCCGAAGACGCAAAGGAATTCTGGGATCAGGGGTACAACACAAACTACGCCACCACGTGGCAGTTCTCGCGTGGCGACCCGACGGCGGTCGATGGATACGGCTCCAACGGCGACCTCTCCGACCCAAGCAAATGCCCACGTGACGGCGACGGACCGCTCAACGACAGCCACATTTCCCGCTCTCCCATTTCCGCGGATCGCATCCCGGTCATGGGCGACTCCCGCGCCGGGGACTCCGGTGACAGCGAAGTCACCGCCGCGTACGCCAATGCCATCAACACCTTCGCGGGGAAAGAGGTCATCGGCGTCGGCGACTTCACCGTCGAGTCTTTCTGTGACGGCATGAGCGTGGACTACAGCGGCGTCACGGGGGATGTAGGTCGACAGGGTCACGAATTCAACGACATCGCCCCGCTGCACAGTACCAAATCCGGGGATTACGTCGGCGGCTATGCCAATGTTCTTTTCGCCGATGGTCACGCCGCCAAGGTGTATGACACCGGCGGAGAACTTAACTTCTATGGGGATCCGGCCGCTCCGCAGGTCGACAAACCGGACGGATTTCTCGGCCCGTACAAGACAAGCACAGGCTTCCTGATCAACGGCAGCGCGTTCGAAGAAATCCGGTCGACGATGTGGTACGGCCGCATGCGGACCAAGCCGCAGCCCGGCGGCGGTAGCATCGAGTAGACGAGGGTATGATTCGCGGCCTCGAATCGGCTGCCACGGACGTTGTGATCTTCTGACGGCTACGCAAGATGTCGATCCGCTGGTTCTCGGCTTCGGAGGGGAACGAGCCCAACATGCGGGTCGACATCATAGGATTCTTGAAGCGGCCTTCCGTTGCGGTCGGGGAAACGGGGGCCGCTTCCTTTTCTTCGCGGTGGGATTCCCCGCCGTTAACATGTCCCGGTTTAGCGGATTCGCGCCTACGCATCTGAAGCGCGATGTTCCCCGGAACCGGCTTCCCCAACCAGCACGCTAAAGAAGCCCGAGCTTTTCCATGCGGTAGCGAAAGGCGTCGCGGGTAAGGCCGAGCAGTTTGGCGGCGTGGGTCTGATTGTTGTCCGCCCGGGCCAACGCCTCGCGCACGAGATCGTCTTCCAGCTTGTGCAAGTCGATGCCATCGACCGGAAGCACAAGGTGCCCGGGGTCTCCGTGTGCGTTCTCAGGGCCGAGGACAAGATCGTCGGGACCGAGCACGTCTTGTTTGCACAACAGCACGGCGCGTTCGATGACATTGCGTAGCTCGCGAACGTTGCCCGGCCATGCGTAGGCCATGAGTCGGTCGTAGGCGGTGTCAGCAATGTCGTTGATCGGCCTGCGGAAGTCCTTTGCGAAGCCGCCGGCAAAATGTTTGGCGAGCAGCTTGATGTCGTCGCCGCGTTGGCGCAACGGCGGCAGTACAATGGAAATGACATTGAGACGAAAGAGCAGGTCGCTTCGGAATTCGCGGTCTTCGATGGCCTGCTCGATGTCTCGGTTGGTTGCGGCGATCACCCGTATGTCGACTGATATTTCCTCCGTCCCCCCGACGCGGCGAAAGGTCCGCTCTTCCAGAAAACGCAGCAGCTTGGCCTGCAGCCCCGGCGGCATGTCCCCCACCTCGTCCAGGAAGATCGTGCCACCGTCGGCCAGCTCAAAGAGCCCCTTTTTCATCACCCGCGCATCGGTGAACGCGCCGCGTTCGTGGCCGAACAGCTCACTTTCCAGGAGTGATTCGGATAGCGCTGTGCAAGTGATGTTCATGAACGGCTTGGACGCGCGGTCTGAGAAATAGTGAATCACGCGGGCCACCAGGTCTTTGCCCGTACCCGACTCGCCGCGAAGAAACACCGTCGACGCGCCACGGCGGGCGATCTGCTCGATCATGTCGTACAGATCGAGCATGGACTGATCCCGCCCCACAATGCGATCGACGCCATATTCCCGCCCCATGTCCGCCCGAAGCTGCCGCACTTCCCGCCGCAACTTGGTGGTCTCCAACGCCTTGTTGACGGTTCGCAGAAGTTGGTCGAAATCGAAGGGCTTGGTGATGTAGTCGTACGCGCCGAGCTTCATGGCATCGACGGCGCTTTCGATCGTGGAAAACGCCGTCATCATAATGACCACCACTTCGCTGTCGGTGGCACGAATCTTCCGGAGCAATTTGATTCCCGTCGTGTCCGGAAGCCGGTAGTCGAGCATGATCAGATCGAACAGGGAATCCTCCATCGCGGCGATGGCCTCCCCACCGGTCTCCACGTCGGCCACGTCAAAGCCCAGGCTCTCGAAGCGCTTGCGGAGCGACCAGCGGATAAGTTTCTCATCTTCAATCACCAGAATTCGGACGGCCATGCTTGGTTCCTCTATTGCGCGGTCGAAAAAACCCGTGGCAGCGCGATGGTCACGGTCGTGCCCACACCGACTTCACTTTCAATATCAATCGACCCACCGTGCGATTCCGCGATGCGCCGGCAGATCGCAAGCCCCAAGCCTGTCCCTTTGGCCTTGGTCGTATAGAACGGATCCAGCGCGTGCAGGCGCACCTCGGGAGACATGCCGGCCCCATGATCGATCACGCGGAGAAAAACGTAGTCGTCGTTCGCGCTCAGATCGACGGTGATGGTCGTTCCCGCGGCTACGGCGTGGGCGGCGTTGAGAAGCAGGTTGAGCAGGAGTTGCTCAAGCTTGTCTTCATCCGCCTCAATGGGCGGCAGGTCCGGGGCACACTCGATCTCAATATCAATATTCTTGAGCGTCGGCTCCTCCTGCAGCAACGTTCGCGTTCGCTTCACCAGCCGGAACAAATGCACATTGCGAATAGCGGGAGGCGTCGGCCGAGCATAGAGCAGCAAATCCTTCACCGTCGCGTCCAGACGCCCGATCTGCGTCAGGATTTCCCCGATGATCGGTCGATGAGGGTCGTCTTGAGCGAGAGAATCCTCGATCACCTGAATCGCGCCGCTGATTCCCGCCAGCGGATTCTTGATTTCGTGTGCTAAGGATGCGGCAAGTTGGCCGATTCGAGCCAGGTGTTGGGCCTGGGTCAGTTGCTCCTCCATGTGCGCGCGTACGGTTCGACGGATCCGGTCCGCGCTGATCGACTGGTAGCTGTGGACCATCACGGCCAGATCTAGCGCCAAAATCTTGCATACGGAGTGTTCCAAACCCGCATCCCAGCCCGAGACGTTTTGCGCCAAGGCTAGAATCAGCTCCCGGCGTATCAGCTCCATCCCCAAAACCATGAGATCTTGCTCAAGACCGACCCGAACATGGGCAACCCCTATTTCGGAGCGTTTCTCGAAATAGGCCTCTCCATAGTTCCCGTCAAATAGCTCGACCATCCAAATTCGGAGTGTGCCATGCAGCGCGGCCATTTGCGCTTGGTCGCCACTGAACACCATCTTAGCGCGCGGGTGTCGCAGCAACGCACAGTAAAACCGTTGGGTGACGTCATCCAACACTCCGAGCGCGTCCGGGGCGAGTCGTCGCAGGTTTTCGACGTCCTTGATGGTAAAATCGACGTACGCCTTCATGTCCTCGAAGAGTCTCGGATCCATGCTTGGCATTATATGCCCAACAGTCTCCATCCGGGAGTCACAAAACACACCATGCGATACGAAGCAAGAATCTCCGCGGCCACCGCGCGGTGTGGTACGCAATCTGCTACGAACAGCGTGGAGATCGGTCATGCAGCGTGAACACCGTCAAGTCCGTGGCCGGGACGTTGAGTACTCCAGCATAGGTGCTTTTGCACGAAATGTTCATCTGCTGGTCGTAGAACCGGACGGTTTAACACGGTGGTCACTGGCGACCTACCTGGGACGGTGGTTTTGCGTATCTACGGCTGCGTCGGTTGCCGAGGGTATGGAGTATTTGGCAGCCCAGACGCCGGACTTGGTCGTCGTGTCCGATGCACTCGAACCTGCCCCCTTGGCGAGGTTTGAGTGCGCGGTGCGCCGCAAGAGACCATCGGCAACGATCATCCGGCTCGTCATCAATTCCGAAAGCGGCGGTACTGGCCCAAGGCCCGAAGCCATTGAAAAGCCATTTCGCCTCGCGGATCTTGCTCGAATGTTGCACGTGCCCGCCCCGGAGTAGCGAATTCTCCCACGGCCCCTGGCAAACGGAGCCGGCGACTGCGTGAGGTCACACAACCGCTGAGGCGTTTTCCACAGTTCAGCCGGAATCGGAGCTTTGTTTCAGGCAACAAAGATGCCTGCAAGCGGCCTCATGGCCTGACAAGCCGGTTTCGGGGCTATCGAGACGACCATGGGGCCACGCGCCAGGTTTGGCACGTGAATTGCCTATAGCTCTGTGGAGTTGAGCGATTCCACACGATGCAGACCTCTCGCGGCGAGACCGTCAGAGTCGAAGTCAGGGAGCTTGGCTCGTTGATTATAGGTCTCGCGCGTTTTTGACACGCGGGCCAGCGGTATTAAGCTTCGGCCTCATTGTAATCCGGCCCGCAAAGGTCGAGGTACCGTTGGCCCGCTATTTTTCACGCTTCCCCCAACCCAGACCACCCGTCTCTTAATCTAAGCGCTTGCCACGGCCTCATTGCCTAAGCCGCCATCGGTTATCAGACGTTGTGACGCGGGCTGCTCGCCTCGGCCGTGAGTTGACAGCCTCCCCGAGGTAGCGTCCCAAACGTGGCCTGAGTATAGTTTCCGGCCATGGCAGCGCAGGAGACCTTGCTAGAGCGAGTATTGAAGAGCTTCGCTTTCAGCGTCGCGATGTTCCTGCTCTGGGGCACACTGACGGCGATCAGGGGCCGGTCCCTTCTCCTTGATTTTGACCGCATGGAACTGCTCTGGGTGGTCTACAATGCCGTTCTTTGCATCCTTTTCTTGATCCGCTCAAAGCCTTCGGTCGTCAGTACGAACCCGATTCACTGGGCGATTGCGTTGATCACGGCCTTTTCCGGGTTGCTTTTTGAGCGTCACCGCGTGCATCTGGGGCTGCCATATGGAATCACGGCCCACAGCTTCATCCTCATCGGGATAGCATGCGGAGGGGCGGCGTTGCTCATGCTTGGGCGAAGCTACGATCTCTTCCCGGCACTACGCCGCATCAAGACTCGATGGTTCTACGGGTGGGTGCGCCATCCGATCTATATTTGTGCCATGGTCGTTCGATTGGGATATGTCATGCTCAACCTTTCGCCTTTCAACGTGTCCTTCTTCCTGGTGATCGTCTGGTTGTACGATCGCCGAGCCGCGTTTGAGGAGTCGATCCTGGCATCCGATGAATGTTACCTCGCTTATGCACGCCGGGTGCCCTATCGATTCGTTCCTGGGGTGTATTAGCAAGACGGCCCGCAGCGGTGGGCACGTTTCACCGCACCGGGGGCTCGCCCGGTGACCTCAGGCCGTGGTTGGTTCGCGGATCACCTATTACCTGATCGGCATGGATGGTTTGGCAGTGGAGCGTGCCAATCGGGAGATTGCCGGCCCCGAGGTCCGCAGGCTTGCGCCAGCGGCTCAGACGGATGGTCCGCAGGCTTGCGCCAGCGGCTCTGAGTCGGTGGCATCTTGAAAAACGGGGCGGATATGCTACAAATCTGCTGCGTCAGCGCGTGGGACGGTTGCCCAAGAATATGTCCGGTCGGATGATGGCCGGGCCGTAGGCGCCCCCGCCGCCGGGTTAGGTTTCCCCGACTTCCTTGGAGTGTACGAACGTGGATGCAGCAGAAACCAAAGAACTGCACATGCTCACCAAGAGCAACCTTCCGATCATGTTTCTCAACCTTTTCGCGTTCCTGCTCGCCCTTGCCTCACTGGCGTCGGGTTGGCCAAGCGAGCATTGGGCTTGGGTTACGTTTGCGATCCTCTGGCTGTCCTATTTTCAGCACACCTGGATGACGATTTTCCACGAGGATGTCCACTACTCGCTATATCGCCGCCGTTGGCACAACATTCGTAGCGGTGTCATTGTGGGGACGATCCTGATGGTGCCGTTCTCCGTGTACCAGCAGATGCACCTCGGCCACCATAAACGCATGAATCAGCCGGACGATTCGGAGTTGTGGCCCTATTGTGATCCGACCAAGTCGCTCACATTCAGACGAATCTTCGTTTTCTTTGATCTGGTGTTTGGGTACTTGACCGGCGTGTTCATATACAACCGCCTTTTCTTCCTCAAAGACACCCCGATCAAGGATCCGGCCTTGCGGCGTCGGATTCTGCTTGAGTACCTTCTGATTGTGGTATTCTGGGGGACCATCTGGACCCTGGTCGCCCTCACGAACAGTTGGTGGCTCTTTGCCAAGGTCTATTTGATCCCCGCGTTCGTGACCGGATCCTTCCAGGCCATTCGCAAGTTGACCGAACACCTGGGGCTTCCCCTGGGCCATCCCATGAACGGGGCGCGCACGGTCATCGCCAAGGGCGATCTTGGCAAAGCCGTGGCGTACACCAGCTTCGATATTTCCAAACATGGCTTGCACCACCAGTTTCCCAGCATGCCGCACTACAATTTGAAAACCGCGTACTCGCTGGATGAGAAGAAGCTCGCCGATGCACCGATATTTTCGAGCCATTTTTCGGCCATTTGCGATATGTTTCGCTGCCTTTCCAATCCCGGAATCGGCGTGAATGTGATGGGTCCGGCCCAGACAGCACCGGCCAACGGCGGCTGATTTGCACCATCTTGACCTCGAACGGCCTGGTGACTCCATGGATTGCCACGAACAACCCCTACCAGCCCCTTGGGCGTATCCCGGCCTCCTGGATGTCCTGGTTCGTAATCCGAGGCGATCTCCCGATGAAACCGACGCAAGCGCGCTGGCTCAGCTAAAACGGCTGCTTGCCCATGCCTATGAGAATGTACCGATGTATCGGGATCTTTGGAACGGCGCCGGGGTCGCGCCTGACGACCTGCAAGAATCCGAAGATCTGAAGCACTTCCCGATGGTCGATAAGGACGCAATCGTCTCCGCGGGCGATCGCGCGGGGGATCAGCGGCTGCTCGGCGTCGATCTGGACACCATGAGTACGAGCGGCACCTCTGGGCGGGCGATCACCCTTCGTCGCACTACGCTTGAAATGCGCGTGACGAGGCGATCCTTTCTCCGCGCGCTGCTCTGCAATGGCGTGCGTCCCTGGCAGCGTACGGTCACGTTTGCCAGCACCTGGCTGTCTAGCAAGAAGGGAACCATCGTCAGCAAGATCGCCAAGACCGCGCACATCCTTCCCACGGACACAATCGACAGCCAGATCGACCTGCTCCGCACGTTTCGGGCGGACAATCTGATCGGGCAAACCGGCGGGCTCTATCTTCTCGCAAGGGAGTTGCTTCGACGCGGGGAAACCTTCCCCCTGCGCGCGTTGGTGCCCACCGGGGCCACGCTTATGCCCGAAATGCGTCAGGCCTTGCGGCTGGCGTTCTGCACGGAGCCGCGCGATTTGTACGGCGCTATTGAGCTGGGCACCGTCTCCTGGCAGGGGCCGACTGGCGACTACCACGTCGATAGCGACCGCCTTATCGTCGAGATTGTCGATGATGAGGGAAACCTCCTGCCGCCCGGCCGATCGGGTCAGGTGGTGTGTACCTCGCTGTACGGCTCCACCACGCCGCTAATCCGCTACAGACTGCTTGATGTGGCGTCGCTATCGACGGCGAAGCCCACGGGCAAGATTCGTTTTCCCATCATGGGGCCGGTCAAGGGCCGCATCAACGATTTTCTTCCCACGCCAACCGGTGACCTGGTCTCGCCGCACTTTTTGTATCATATATTCGACGGCGTTGGCGGAAGCCCGGTGAAGGAATGGCGAATCATCCAGCATTCGCTCGACGAGTTGACGTATGAATATGTTCCGGAGCCGGACTTTCGGCAGACGGCCCTCGATGGCGGCATGGACACGATTCGGCGGCGATTCGGCGCCGCCGTTAAGGTCACGGCCGTCGAGGTCGCAAGCGTGCCCATGACGCCCAACGGCAAGCGAACCTGTATTGTTTCCAAGCTAACGCGCGCCCAGATGCCCGGCATGCGGCCGTGGGATACCGAGGACGAGGCCGGCATGTCGGACGAGCTGATGCACGCGTTTGCGGAGCAGGGACAGAGAGGGATTTGAAGGTTTGGAAGATTGAAGATTGAAGATTGAAGGTCATAGATCAAAGGTCATAACGTCAAAGGTCAAAGATCAAAGGTCGAACGCGGTCCCAAAAGGACCGAGGATTGTGGCCACGGGGGGAGCGGCGCGGTCGCGAAGCGAGCCGCCGCACAACCCGTGGAGTGTCTAGCATGCTGATCCTCATCGGTATATTTTTCGGCGGGCTCATCCTATTCCATATCCTGGAGCGGGTTGCGCCGATCTACGCCACCTCGCGCAGCGGCCCGAGCCGGCCTGGCTATTTCGCCGATTTCACCGCGAGCATCATCAATGGGCCGGTGCTCTCGTCTATGGCGAAGATCGGAGCCATCTACCTGGTGCTCTGGCTGCCGAAGCTCGATACGCGCGGCATGTCGACCTGGCCCTGGGCTGCCCAGTTCGCCCTGTTCTTGCTGGTCAACGATTTCGCCCGCTACTGGCTACACCGCGTTTACCACAAGTACGATTTCCTTTGGCGGATGCACCGCGTGCACCATACCGTCGTGGAGATGGACGCGCTTTCGTCGTTCCGGGTTCATCTCGGCGAGACGCTGATCAAGTACGGTGTCATCGTGTTGCCATTCTACCTGCTTCATGTGGATCGCTCGGTGATCATCCTCTACGGATCCATCGACCTGCTTAAGGGCTTCTGGCACCACGCCAATTTACGCACGCGCATCGGGTTGCTGAACTATTTGCTGAACTCCGCGGAATTGCACTGGTGGCACCATTCAACCGAATCCAAGGGCATGCAGGCCAACTTCGGCTCGATTTTCTCGATCTGGGATTGGGCGTTCGGCACGCTCTATTACGACAAGGACCACTGGCCCGAGACCATCGGCGTGGCGGGCATGGAGCAATTCCCACAAACGTACCACGAACAGTTTGCCACCGTCTTTTGCAGCGAAGAGCAAGCCAAGGAGTTGTATGCCAAGGACGCCCCGGAGCACGCGCCCGCGCCATGCGCCCCATGTCCTTTGGACGTGGGGGACGCTTTGACATCGACCTGAACGAGGCTTTTCAGGCCGGGCGTCACAAACCCACTTGCACGTAGGCCCGGATCGTGGGCGACGGAACGAGGAAGCCTAGCGCGTTCATCGACTCCCCCACCTCCAAAAGGAGGTGGGCCACCCGCCGCGCGGGCTGTAATCAGCGGCACGGGTTTCCTTGGCAGATACAGCCGTGGGCGGCTGGGCTACATGCGGAACGAGTGATAAGGTTTTGATGTGGAAATCTTCAAGGTCATCCAATCCTGCCGCGACGCGGTGGACGCGGCGCGTCGAAAGGGGAAGGTTGTCGGGCTCGTTCCGACGATGGGGGCGCTTCACGCCGGGCATCTTTCGTTGATCGAGGCCGCGCAGCGGCGTTGCGACTTGGTCGTCGTCACGCTTTTCGTCAACCCGACCCAATTCGGCCCGGGCGAGGACTTGACCGCATATCCCAGCGATTTCCACGGCGACGCCCGCGCTTGTGAAGCCGCGGGGGTCGATATCCTGTTCGCGCCGACGGCGGACGTCATGTATCCCGGCGGGGAGGCTACGACAGTGCGCGTGGCCGGGCTGACGGAGCATCTTTGCGGCGCGGCGCGGCCCGGCCACTTCGACGGCGTCGCGACGGTCGTGGCCAAGCTGTTCCAAATCGCCCCGGCGCATCTGGCCTTTTTCGGCGAGAAGGACTATCAGCAATGGATGGTGATCCGCAAGATGGTCACCGATTTGGACATGCCCATTGAAATCATCGGCTGCCCGATCGTGCGCGAATCGGACGGATTGGCGATGTCGAGCCGCAATGCGTATCTGAATCCGGAGGAGCGTGGCCGGGCCGCGGTCCTGTTTGGCGCGCTGACCGAAGCGCAGGCCCGGGTGGCCGGGGGGAACGTGGACTCGGAGGCCATTCTGGCTGGATTGCGCCGAACGATCGCCCACGCGGGCATGATCGAGGTTGACTATGCGGAAATCGTTGACGCGAGCACCCTAACGCCGCTGGCAATGGTGGACCGACCCGCTCGGATTTGCCTGGCAGTCCGCCTTGGGCGCTGTCGTTTGATCGACAATGTGGCCGTGGACCCGCCGGGCGATGCCCGATAAGATGTTCATTCTGATAGCTGGGCGGCCGCGGCGGGCTGAAGCTCGCGGCTCAGGTAGTCCTCGTAAAAGTTTTTTTGAATCTTAAATGAAGGATCGGCTCGCCCGCCTCTCGACCCTACAACTTTTTACACCCGCCGCCGGCCCACCAGACACACCCGATCCG
>CAZYXP010000018.1:0-29292 GCA_964651325.1 uncultured Phycisphaeraceae bacterium | reverse complement strand
GTAGGTTGGGTAAGTCGATCATGGCCATCGGCCCATCGAGCCCAAGAACAACGCCAAATTGATCGCTTCGTTTCCCGTCCGACATCTGCTGGCCCGGCTTGAGAACTTGGGGGAACGTTTCCCACACCGTGCCCAACAATTGATCACCTAGCGTCCGTTCGTTCGCGGCCAAGAGCTGGGTCGATGGGCACAATTTGAGCGCGTAGCTCTTGACCACCGGGGCATCGTTCTCATCGACAAGCCCGCAGGCAACGGCAAAGCAGTTCCTCGGGCCGCAAAAGTACTCGACAAACAATGAAGGCCATACTTTACGCTTGTCAAACAACCCGTCCCTAGCTAAATCGTTCAACGATGCAAAAAGCGAGGGTAAGTCCGTCAGCGCCTCGGGGGGATCCGCGTCCAGCGATGGCGGCACGCTGCGATTCCCCGTGATCTTGATGGTGCGGATTTCGCGGAGCAGGTTCAGCGCGTCGCCGGGGGGCAATTCGACGGTGTCCGCCGCGTCCGTGAATCTCTCCAGTAGATCCGCTTCCAACTTGATACGCTCGGGAGCGCCGGAAAGTACTGCTTCAAGGGCTCTCATTTTCGCCAAGGACGCGCCCAGCTCCGACACGTCGCCCCATTGCGTGGTCAGCGCGCCGCGTTCATCCACGCCGAGCGTAAGCGTGGGTTCGGCTCGGGCTCCGCTCGCTTCGACCTGGTCCTGGAGTGCGGTGGCGTTTAGGCCTTGGGGCGCGTCCACAACGCTCCACTTGGCTTCAAGCAAGACCGCTACGCCTTTGATCGGATCAAGGGCGGTATCACCAGGGACCGGCGTTTGAGAAAGTACACTCGTCTCAACAGCCACATAGTTCAATTCATTAGGTCGAAGACTCAAGGCCTCCTCCAGCGAAGCGCGATACGGTCTTTCTCGTGAGAAGAAGGAGTTCGTGTCCACTACCGCATGTGCCTTCACCGCAGCCCAATAGTTGGGCGCTGAGTCGGCCAGCAGGGCGCCCAGCGCCGGTCCGGCCACGCCATCTATTTGATCAAAGGGCACGGATAAGAGAAGCCGTTCGTTCTCGCGAACCTCGCGAACGGTTTTGCCCGGTGCCGACCAGAGCGCGGCGACCATGAGATTCCAGTCCGATCCCGGCTTGGGTACTTCTCGTTCAACCAACGATCCGACCGCGTCATCCAGCCACCTCGGCTCACGCGTAGTCCAGATGTCGTTCGCCTCATCGTTAACCATGCTCAAGGCGGTGGATGCGGCGGCGATGAACCGAGCGCGCGGCTCCCAGCTCGATTCCGCAGCCCGGTCTGGCTCGAACTGGAGGGTTTTGGAATCCCACGCCGCGACAAACGTTCGATCGACAAGTCCGTCGGCCGAAACGGTGAGGCCAACCTCGCTTTGGGGCGATGTTATGCCCGACGGCCCCACCACCACGGCATCGCCTACCCAAGCGGTCAATTGGGCCGACAGTGTAGCGACGGACTCGCTTTGGCGATCTAGCAAGGCCGAATGGATGGCCGGCTCGCCGCTGTCGCTTACTTCGTATCTTCGCGTGCCGCCCTCACTGTACCAAGTGGTGGGTGAGGTCAGGAGTGCTGGCCCGTTGTCTCCGACGCGTAGGGATCCTTGCAGCGAACCGGTGGTCCATCTGTCGTTGGCGGCGTCTAGACTCCAAGGTTGGCGTCTTGGGGCATCAAGGTGGTAGGCGAGATCGGCAAGCGTGACGAAGGGACTAAAGGTGGCCGCATCCACTGCACCCAGCAGTTCCTCGCGAACCTCCAGCAACGCGTCCGCGTCAATGGTCGTTGATGCCCGCAAGCGAGCCACGGCTTCCTTCAGTTTTTGCTCTTCCGCGGCGGGGACAGCCCAGTTGGTGCTCTTCTCACCAAGCTCCAGCTGGATCGTCGTTTCAGGTTCGCCAAGCCCGGGAATATGCCAAGTGATCGTCGCGGGCGACTCGCCGTCGCTTTTCGCGCTGGTGACCAATTGCATCTTGATGGGGTCCAGCAGTTCACTGCGAAGAATGTTGCGCACGGCTGAAACCGCATCGGCGACGTCGGCTTCAACCTTTAGGTTTTGCGATTCGTTGCCATTTGAGAGGCCGGTGCCGTTGTTGTTTTGCTGAGCACCGCTCGCGCCAGAGTTTCCGTTCCTGTTTACGATTGAGCCGGAATCACCCTGCGCGTTTGTTTCCCCGCCCTTGAGCATCATGCTGCCGAAGTAGCCACCCGCGCCGAGTACGACCACCAAGACCGCAACCAGCGCCAGGCCGGGCTTCTTGGAACCCGTCGCTCCGACTTCTCTGACCTTCGAAATCGCGTTGTCGTAGGGTTCGTCGAGCACGTAGCGGAAATCGTCGGTTTGCCAATGGCCCACGAGGCGAGCGGCAGGTTTCTTTTTCTTGCGGCCCAGCTCAAACGTGATGGTCCCTGTCGGCTCGACGATTTTCGCAGGCGTCGCCCAGGCTTTGGCTTTCGAATCCGCGTCGCCGGCCCGACGCTTCAGATCCACCAGCATTTCCTCTCTCGAAGACGACTGAGCGGCGACGATCTTCTTGTGCAGCGCCACGACAAGCGGCTTTGCGTCGAAGTCCTTCGGAAGGGTCCCGGCGCTTCGAAGCGGCAGCGCCACCTCGGCAATGGGAGCGCCCACCACGCCGTCGTCGTTTTTGATCGAAAGCCGCGCTATCAGGGGCAGCACCTCGGGAAGCTGAGCCGCCTCGGGCAGCTCGCCAGGAACCGCATCGACAGCCACCCTCGATTCATAGGTCTTAATATCCGGAACCGCGTCAAACAGCCGCTCGGGTAACGCGGTCAGCATCGATTTCGCGGCCTCTCGCAATACGCCGCGCGCAACGGTGGCCGCATCGCTGAAGCTCCAGCGCATCCCCTTAGTGTCCCAACGCAGCGCGGCTGCGAGCGTGCCGTTTTCTGATTCGCGCCCCATCAGGTGCAACGTCGCTTCGACGTCGGTGGCCGGTGGCTCGAAATGCGCTACCAATTCCGCGTCGGGAAAAACACCCGTTTGCAACGCGCCAATGACGGCCTCCACGGTCGAAACCTGGCGGTCCGCAACCGCCTGAGTCACCGCGTCGATCAGCAAGTCTCGCTGATTCGCCTCGTCGAGCAGATGGGGTGTATCCTTCTTGAACTCAAACTGAGTCGTCAGCGAGATGAGTTTTTTCTTTTTTCCTTCCGCAGCGTCACTCAGGCCGATGTCGACTATGACGTGCCCCGCCTCAAGGGCTTGTGGATCATCAAAAACCGCCTCGCCGATTTTCATGTCCAAGGCGGTCGGCTGGATCAACCCCTTGAGCGATTCCTCAATGCAACGCTTCAAGAACGCCGCAACGGCCTCCTTGATCGCGCGCGTCTTCGTCTCCCGCTCCAGCCTGCGTTGCTCGGCGAGCGCTTTTTCGCATTGCGCGGTCAGGTCGGCGGCTTGCGCACGAACTTCGTTGGGGATTTGTTTGTCGTCTAGCGGCGGTTGCTGGAGCGTTTGTATGGCCTCGGCGAAGTGCTTCTGCTTCCTTGCCGTCTGGGCCGAATCCATCCAGGCCGCGATCTGGCGTTTTTGTAGCTCGATCGCCTCAAGATGTACTCCGATTTCACCTTTTAGAAGAGCCTCTTCTTCGAGTGGCCCTTCCGGCCAAAACTCCATCGCGGGGCGATTGCCCAACAGGTCTGCCGCCTCAACCCAGCTTTCCCTCTCTACCAACAGATTGAGCTGTTTGACGTATTCTTCGGCCTGCAGCCGATCTTTCTCGCGCCTGCGGTGGTCGCCTAGCGCGTTGTTCAACTCTTGTGCTTGGGTGTCTACGTCTTCCGGAAAGAACGGCAACTCCGGTTTCGCCGCGAGCAGCCGCTCGACTTCATCCCATGCTCCGCTGTCTGCCGCCTTCTGAACGGGAGCGATCCAGGCTTGAGCCGCTTGGCGATCGGCCTTTTCGGCGGCTTTCCGCTCCTCTTCCGCAACATGAGCCGCCAACGCTGCTTTGATTTCGCCGGCGCGCTCGTCAACAGACTTGGGCCAAGCCGTGAGCGCAGGCTTCTGGTCCAGATGATCGGCAAGTTCATCCCACTTTTCTTCCGCCAGCGCGGATTCGAGCAGATCACACCAGGCCTGCGCCTGCTTCAAGTTCTCCGCCCGCTCCCGCTCAAGCTGGGCTTCTGCTTCGCGTTGTTGGGCCTCGATTTTCGCCAGCTCCGCGTCAAGCGAAGCGAGCTTCTCCGTGGCCTTCTCCCCCAAACGCTCAACGGCCTCCTTCAATATGGGGAACGTGGCGTCGTCGGCCAACAGCGATTGGGTTTCATCGACAACCGCTTGAAGCAAATCGCGTGCAGATGCCGGATCGTTCGTGGGCGACGCATCGAGTTTTTCTTGCCCCGCAGTTAGGCGATCACCAATCCCAAGATTGTGGTCCAGGATTCCGGAGGCTTTTCGAGCCCGGTCTGCGACCGATTTGGGCAGTGCGGGCAGCGCGAGCACCTTCTCCAACGGGTCCTTGGCTTGGGACCATTGGTCCGTTTTCATGACGTCTACCGCTCGATCCAAGAGCACGTTGGCGTCGGCTAGTTGGAGAAGCCCCCGCGCGTTTTCGCGTACATCGTCCGGGGCGGAATCGTTATCCGGTATTCCCGCCAGCGCAGCGCGAAGCGCCTGCCACTTCTGTTCGTCCGCAAGCGATTGGGCTGCTTCGACCTTTCGCCTGAGCAATTCTCCTTGGTCCACGCGCGGGACAAACTCGGCCAGCGACGCGGTCATTTTGGCCGCGGTGGGTCGATTCGCTGGTATCCGCGATAACATGTCCTCGACGAACCCGCACCAAGCGACGATATGGGGGTCGCTCGACTCGCGAAGATCCTTCCGCCGGGCGCCGTTGTAGCGCGTCATGGACATGATTTCGGCTAGTTCCACGAGCCGATGGGCTTCCGGGTCGAGCAGGTAGGGGTGTCTGTGTTCGGCAATCAGGTGCAGGATGAATCCGGCCGCGATGATGTCCGAACCTGGTTCAAACCCTTCAAACGCGGCCGTTCCGTATTTTTCCGGATCCACGAAGGCGCAGAGTCGGTCCTCGCGCTCGAACTCGTCCGGTGAGAGCACCTCCCATACACCGGTCGCATTGTGGGCCGCGGTCATTTCGGCATTGGGGCCTATCGCGAGATTCAGGTACGCATCAGACCCGAGCACACGGCAAAAAGCGCCTGCGAAGCCGAAGTCCGTGATTTTCTCAAGCCCGTCCGGCGAAACCAAGAGCACGCCCGGACACAGGCCGCCATGGGCGCCTAGGGCCGAACTCGGTCCCCCGTGGGCGCTTTTCAATGCATCGAGCAGGGCCGCCGCAAGACGCACCAGTTTTTTGGGATCGTCGATTTCAGGAGACTTGGAATCGAACAGCGCGGCGGCGTCCCAAGCGGCCTCGGCCGGTTCGTGAGCAATCAGGAACGCCGTTTCGGATTCTTGAAGATTGCCCTCGAATTGGAGCACGTGTGGAGATTTTCCGGCAAGCTCCTGTTGCCATGTCACGGCCGACTGAAGCTTTTCGCGCATCAGCGCGCACTTCTCTGGCGTTAAATCAGAGGGTTTGAGTATGACACGGCATTTTGCAGCGTTCATTCGTGGCAGACCGCACCATCATTGGTTGCTCAACCTTCGCCGTCGCGGCGCTCGCCGCGTGGGGCCCAAGACGTTATAATCACTCGCGGAGATTCTTACAGCGTCCAGGCCAAAAGAGTTTCGTCGACATAATCGCGTATGCCTCTTATATTATCCACCTCTTTGCAGGAGCGCTTTAGTTTGTGCCGGGATGTTTCGCGTTTCCGCGACCCGGATATTGTCCATTTTCTCGCTCCATGCAGGACGAATAGCGAAAGACGCCTCTTAGATGAACGGTCGTAACTCGGGCATAGATGAGAATACGGTGGCGCTCCTTGGATCGCTCAACGCGGCGCTGATGGACGTGGACGAGCCCCAGCGTTACCGCGCCTTGGCGGATTTGCTTGCTGGCATGGCCGACCGAAGCGCCTCCTCCGACAGCAGTGGAAGCGTTTCCGCCGAGCAGGCCAAGGCGCTCCAAGACAAGGTGGTTTCCGTGGATTTTGAGCGGGCGCGGGCCGTCGATGAGCTCAAAACGGCTCAGGACGACTTGGGGCTTTCCCAAAAACAACTCGACGACGAACGGGTCCGCAGCAAACAGTGCAAGGAGGATCTGGAGAAAGAACGGGCCCGATCTGATGAAATGAGGAAGGAGCTTGAGGTCTTAAAGGCCGAAATCGTGGCGAAAAACAACGCGCTGCATCGGTCCGAAGTAGCGATCGAAGACCTCACCCTCAAGCACCAGCGGGCGGAAGAGGCCGGTCAGGATCGGTCGCGAGTCGATGATCTCGAACTGCAGAAAAATGAGCTGATCAAAGAGCTGGAAACCGTTCGGTCGCAAAACGAGGAGCTCCGGGCGGAGAAGAACGAGGAATTGGCCCAGTTGGATGAGCGGCTGCGGGAATCCAAGGCGTCGGCCTCGACCGGCGGTGAGGCCTTGCTGGTCAAGCTTTGGGAGCCGCTGGGCAACGCGAAGCCGCCAGTGGTGGATGGGCACGTCCCGCCGACCCAGCAATCGGCGGAGCGTCTGGTCGCTTCTTTCGTGGAGCTGGCTCATTTCCTCGACCGTTTTGATCGGGCGATGCGTCCTTTTCTTACGCGCTACACAAAACATTTTCCATCCGTTCGAGTTCCATGGGATGCGTACGCCAAAGGTGACGATCTCTTGAAGGTGGTGCATCGTACGCTGGCCCCGGTCGGCGGTCGCCCGGTGGGTGTGCTCAAGGGGCGTTTGCGGTACCTTTTCGAATGGACCCACGCGGCCATGTTTGGTTGTGATAGTGCAATCGAATCCATCGCTTTTGAGTTGGAGACGTTTATTCGCGGTGAAAACGGATTCGGCGGAGATCCGAACCGAAAGCTCAAGGAATTCGTGCGAGACGACGGGCATGAATTGTTCATGCAACACATGCGGGAGATACGCGGCACCAAGCTAGCAGACGCCTTCGGGCGCGGCGGTTGACCGCCATCTAACCTATTCAAAGGAACCGACCCATGACATGGCAAGACGATCACACTTCGCGCGGGCACGCGCGATCCGGGGGGGCAACGCGGCGTTCTGCGATACGGCACTTGGCCGCCCTATTGATTCTGGCGCCGCTCTCGGGGCTAGGATGCCAGCGGGCCATGCATATCCGCCAGGATGATTTGATCAACAATGCCATGCATCAGACCCGCGCCAACCCCAGTCGATGGGAAGGCGAGCCGCTGGAGGTGGACATTGTCTGTGTGAACGCATCGGATCTCAAGGACGATCGCAACGACCGTCTGGCCCCTGATTCCTCCATAACCTGCAGGGAGTGGTACGACCTTCGGCCGATTCGATCCGAAAACGACGACGAATCCTCCTCCACGTTCAAGCTTTCCAAGAGCCACATCATCATGCTGACCGATGACAAGAAGCAGTTCGGTACGTGGAAGCGTCGAAGCCTTCGCGGCGGGAAGATCGATCCCGCGCAAATCACGGTTGAGTTCGGCTTCCCCGGAAGCATTCACGACAAACGCCACTCTGTTATTTGGGTCTTCCCCAAGTTCGTCGGCCCCAATGGCGAGATCCTGCCGGTTATCCCGGCCAGATTCGATCCGCCTGGCGCCTTCGAGAGGGATCTGCATGTGAAGATCGGGGTTGACCGTGATTCGCGGCCCGAGTACGGGCAATACATCGAAAACACAACGTCCCGGAAGTTGTATGGTGGCGGGCACGAGCAATAGAAGCTGATGGCCCAATGCCCATCTCAGCGTGTCGGACGGAATACCTGGCGTCCCGTCTTTTGTGGCACCTGGCGCCCTTGGGACTTGGGGCGGCTTATCCTACCGGAGATTGAACCGGATGAACCTTTGGACTGAAGTACACTGGTCGGAGGGCATGTTTCTCCGGCCACACCATTTCCAGGCGTCCCAGCGTTGGCTTGAGACGGTCATTCGAACCGGGCTAGACGGCATCCGCCCGTTCGCCTGGGGGTTTCTCGAGCTTCAGGTGGCGCAGGAACCTCTTGAGAATTTCACGCTGCGCATTGATGCCTGTCGCGTTCGCATGAAAGACGGGACATGGGTTCAGATTCCTGAGAACACCAAAGTCTCGCCTCTGAACTTCCAAGACGCCCTCGAGGCCGGCCACGGTCAGGTCGATATCGTCTTCGGCATTCCGCAGATGCAGGAGGTACGGGCCAACTCGATTTCTCTGCAAGATTCTGAAAACGTTCAGGGGACCCCCCGGTTTGAGCCGTTCACCGTCATGCGCCGGGACGAGAACACCGGACAGAATTCGCAAAGCGTCTACGTGCGCCATATTCGCGGGCGTCTGTTCACGGCCGGCGAGGATACGACCGGGTATGAAACGGTTCCCCTTGGGCGCGTCCGGAGAACCGATCGCCCCGGGGCGCTGCCGGAGATGGATGCGCTGGGCGCCGGCCCGGTCTTGGCGCTTCAGTCCGATTCCGGGTTGAGCGCAATGATCAATTCCCTGGCCGACCAGGTCGAAGCCAAGAACGAGGTGTTGGCCCGAGAAGCCCGGGAACACAGGATGCTTTTCACCGACGGCGTCGCATCCAATATGGAGCACCTGCTCAAGCTTCATACCCTCAACGAATCGCGCACGCATTTGCGGGCGATCCAGCAGTGCCCGGTGCTCCATCCGTACGACGTGTTCGTCCTGTTTTGCCGGCTGATCGGGCATCTTTCGGTTTTTCACGACGAGTTGGTGCCTGGCCCGCTTCCGCAATACAACCACGACCAGCCGGGCGAAACCTTTGATCTGGTGAAGCGGCGTATCGAGATTTTGCTGGAAGCCATGAGGCCTGGAGCCTACGTTGAGCGGACGTTTGAACGCACGAAAGACGCGCAAGGTCGCGATGGGTTGGGCGTGGAGCTTGATCGCTCGTGGATCGACGACAACCTGGAGATGTTCCTCGGGCTTCGGTCCGACGATATGGATGTTCAAGAGGTACAGCGGTTCATTCAAAGCCGCCTGAATTTCAAGCTGGCATCGCCAACCCGGGCCCCCAAAATCTCCAACATCGCGGTGCGTGGGCTGCGTTTTGACATCAAGCAGGTGCCCGCGGGCACGCTCCCTCGCCGCCAGGCGCTCCACTATTACAGAATCGACAAGACCATCGGCTCGGATCGGACCGATTACTGGAAGGAATGCGAGCAGGAGCGCGGCATTCGCATTGCCATCCAGGAAGGACAACTGGCTGCGCTGGAGCAGTTCCAACCGGCGCTTTTTGTGATCTTGAAGGGTCGCCCATAATGGATGATGAAAAAAAGGATCGACCGAGTCTTTACCTGACAACGGCGTGCTGGCCGGTCCTCGAGTTGATCACGAATTTTGCAAGGCAGGTGAAGTACGGCACTTGCCCACCGCCTGAGCAAGTACGCTACGAGGCGGTGTCGGCGTTGCGCGACGCCGAGGACCTCGCGCGCAACGATCCGGCCGCCGAACGGCTTTGGGAAGATCGGGCCAAGGCGATGATGTGCTACCTGATCGATTACAAGATGATCAACAGCGCGTGGGAAGGGCCGGAGTATTGGTCCGACAATCCGTTTGAGACGGACCCGCAGCTGCTGAACCACGCGCAGGCGACCGGGGGTGAGGATTTCTTCCGAGAGTGTGACGAGATCCAGAAAGAACACGATCTTGCCGAACGTCGGGAGCGGCGAGATCGCCACGAACTGGGCGAATTGCTGGGCCTGTATTTCACGTGCCTGCGGCTTGGGTTTCGCGGTCAATTCCACGATCGCCCGCAAGAGCTTGCGGACTACACGCGGCGTCTTTGGGCGCGTCTGCCGGCCTACGCGCAGACGCGATCCAAGGAGATGTTTCCCGAAGCGTACGAGCACAATCAGGAAATCAAGATCAATTACAATCTCGGGTTGAGTCTGGTCGTGGTGTTGACGACGTTTGCCGTGATCATCGGGCTTTTCGTCGGAACGATGCGCATTGCCTGGGATACCGCGGTGGACGAAATCACCGACAGCGCCGAGCAGTGGAAGCAAAGCACAGACGCGCCCGCCGAACCCGCCGTGGAAGCAGTGGAATCTGAGGGGACGTAGGGATACTGAGTGGGCGTTGAGCCATTAGCGTCTCGCGGTGAGATCGTCGCGGACCAAACCGCGAACGCCATCGGGCGAGCATCGGCTATATGTCATTGAAGGATCGACCATGAAGAAACTCATCAAGATGTTCAAGAGCCTGCCGCCGGAAATGCGCATGATGATTGCGATGGCAGGATTGGGCAGTCCGATCGGGATCATCTATGCGCTTAAGCGTTGGTTTTTCCCAAATACAGCGACATTTGTGCTCATCTTGTACGTGGTCGGCGCTATTGCGGTCATTTGCCTCCTGGGTTGGCTGGTATCCAAGCTTTTCGGTCGAGGCAAGGGCAAACGCGCCAACAAAATGGCGGCCGACCTGGCGGCCGACGCGGACGCCGGTCGATCCTCCATGGACGTGGCCGCCGCCATCAAAGAGAACAATCAGAAATTCTTCGGCGCGATTTCCGACATGAACAAGAGCGTCGGGCTTAGCGTCTACGATCTTCCCTGGTACATTGTCATCGGCGACTCGGGCTGCGGGAAGACAAAGCTCATCAACGAAGGTGGGCTGCAGTTTTCTCTGGGCAAGCCGGAGGGCTATCAACTCGGCACGCTGAATTACAACTGGTGGTTCACCGAGGATGCGGTCTTCGTGGACATGGCGGGCCGGTTGATCAATCCTCGAGACGACGCAGACCGCAAGGAATGGGAAGCGTTTCTCACGACGATTTCTAAAGGGCGCAAGGGCTTTCCGATCAATGGCGTGGTCGTTTGCGTTGCGGCGGATCATCTCTTGCAGGATCCGCCCGATCGGATCGAGCAGGACGCCAACACGATGCTCGAGCGGCTTCGCGATTTGCAGTCGCGGCTCGGCGTGACGTTTGCGACCTACGTCGTCATCACCAAGTGCGACAAGATGGTGGGGTTCATGCAGTTCTTCGATCGCGCGGAACGAGACATTCGCGTGCTCAATCAGATGGTCGGATGGTCGAAGCCCGGCGAGTTCAACGAGCTGTATGAGCCTGAAGAATTCCCCGATCAATTCGACGAGGTCTATCGCCGGTTGCACGAGCTTCGCCTGCGCCGCATGAATGACGACGCCGAAGAAATCGATCTTGGGCTTGCGTACGGTTTCCCCGAGGAATTTCGCGAGCTGCGCGAGCCGCTGCACACGTACGTCCGCACGCTGTTTCCCAAGATCAAGAACCCCCGGGCGATCAAGAACCTTCTGTACCGCGGCCTCTATTTTACAAGCGCCACGCGCGAAGGCGGGTTGATCCTCAAACACCTGACCGATCGCCTCGGCCCGGAAGCGGCGGAGCAGTTTCAACCCCTGGACATCTATCCGAGCAAGCGCCCCTACTTCATTCGAGATTTCTTTTTCAGGAAAATGTTCCCAGAGCACGGCCTCGTATTCCGCAATGAGGAACAGGCGGTTCGCAATCGGAAACTGGCCAAGGTGCTCAAGTATGGGAGCGTGTCGCTGGCGCTGCTCTTGATCGCCACGGCCGTTTTGAGCATCATCAATTTTGCGGATGTGATCGACGATCCGCGGCAAATCGCCACGGTGCAGCTCGTGGCGAATGAGGCGCTCCCCGAACCCCCTACCGCGCTGGCCAACACGCGAGATTTGGAACGATTCGCGGCCGACCTGAGCGGGAGTCGGTGGGCAACGATTCTTTCACTGGGGCTGGGGACGCGGGAGCCGGTGCAGGGCCTGCGAGAAATCCATGCGGCCCTGTTCGAGCGGGTGCTCTTGCGTCGCGCGATCGCGGATGTCAGCTTGGCGCTGCGGACTAAAATCCCCAGTGCTCCGATTGATGAGGCCGCGAAGGAAGATGGCCAAGCCTACCTCACCGCCCTGAAGCACTACGTCAAGTGGTATGCCTGCTCGGGCGACGAGGCTTCCGGCTGGCAGGCAGCCATCACGAAAGACAGTTTCAAGAGCATGTGCGCGATTGTTGGTGATCCACAATCGCCAATCAACAGCACGGATTTCAATTTCCTCGATCACGCAGGGTACTACTTCGACACCTTGGCCCAAAGCGATGATCCGGAGGATTGGCAGTCCCCCGCTCGGATGCTTTCCAGGAATGGCGAGGAGCCGGAGAAGACGATTCAACTCGCCCTCGACGGGGGCGCTTGGGAATACCTCAAGGCGTTCGCGACCCTGGATTCCAAGAATCCCAACCCGATTGTCCGCGAATGGATGCGGATTCGCGAAGCGTGCGACGCCGTGGCCGGGCGCTACCAAACGATGATCGGCTTCGCCGCTGATGGCGTCGAATACCAGTCTTCCGAAGACATGGAAACGCTCAAGCGAGAGTTTTCGACCGCGTTTACGAGCTTTGAAACGAATCTAGCCGAAGCGTACTGGAAGAGCGAAACCAACATGGTGGAGCTGCGCACCGTCATCCTGGCCATGCGCAAAGAGGCGTGGGTCCAGTATGTTCAGGACTTGACGACGGAGCTGGCCGCATGTGGAGCGGCGGCCGATTCACCGGTTTCGGGCTACATCACCGGCTTGCAGCTAGGCGCCAACAAAATCGGGCTGGATCAACATCTTTGGAACCAATTGAGGGACGCCGGGCTGACCGAGAAGCTGCTTGAGGATGTCGGGTTCGATGACGAGGTGCGATTTCATCGCGACGTGCGGGAGCTTTACACGCCTTACGATCACATCATCCGCTACGACGGGGAAGGGAACACCAATCAAGACAAGCTGAAACTGACGGCTGACGCGCAAACGGTCCGTGGGATTCTTGAAGAGATTCGCGACGCGTTCAATGACGCCAATCTTTCTCCCGACAACCCACCCGGCAAGCCGTCGGACTGGAAGGCCAGGTTCGATGAGACCCTTGAGCCCGACGCAAGCCCCGATTCGACTGTAGGTGACGCGGACTTCGACAGCCTGGAACCGAAATGGTCGCCAGATCGACTCGCCGATCTCTACGTCGAGCATGAGCGCCTGATCTACCAAGGCAGTATTCGCGCGATCCTTGAGACGGTGCGCGTCGGCTTGACCGATCTGGGCCCGTTAGGACTTGCAGCACTCGAACCGGGTGCCGGCGACCTGAAGTCCTCGGCCTACTACATCGATTCGCCGGAGATCGAGCATCGCGAAGTAGAGGTCCCATCCCCCAGCCGCACGACAGAGCCTAGAAAGAAGAAGCGGAAGCCAAGATTCAAAGCGCCGTCTCTGTTTGATTCGCCCCAATCGAGCCAATCGGCACCGACCGGAACAGCCATTCGTAGCGGCGAGGGTAAGGTTCCCCAATGGGCTCAGCGAGGCTTTCACTTTGACCGGGCGTTCGAGTCGTATCAGCTGCTGTTCGTCCTGGATAGCATCACCCCCGATTTCTTCCTCACCAGCGCCGATGATGAAGAAGTACTGAATCGGTGGTGCGCCCGGCTGCTCCGCCAAGCTGCCGAACAATATGATCGCGCCTACGTTCGCGCTTGGTCCGCGGCGTACGAAGACAAGACGCTTCCCCAACTTGACGAACTGGTCGGCGAATCGAGGGATTGGGATTCCTTGACGAGGTCACTGAAGAAACGTGTGGCGGCATCCGGAATGAGCTACCAGGCGGTCCGGGCGGAACTGAAACCGGCGCTTGGTGAAATACTGGAGTCGATCCCGTTTTGGGGACATCAGAAGAGCGGCTCAAAGTGGGTTTCGCCCCATTCGAGCAACAGGCCAAGCTGGTCGGCCGTGGCCGAATGGATGCGCTCAGCGATCGGAGAGGAATGGAGTCAAGACCATGGCGTCTTCGCCGTCAACGCCAGAATCCCACCGATCCAGGGCATTGCGCAAAAGGAGCCATGGGAGGCGATTGCGGAAGCGTTTGCGCGGAAATGGGAGGATTTTGGGCAGAGCATTGCCAACGTCGAACCGTTCCCCGAGAAATTCCTAGCCAAGAAACGGCCTGCCAAGAGAATCAGGTGGCCCGATTTCGATGCGCTTCGTCACGATACGCAGCTTACCGACGATCGTTTAACGGGGAAGCTGCTCAAGTTCGAGTCTATGACGCAGGAGGCGCTCAGCGCGGAGATCACGCGAATCTTGGTGGACGTGCAGGAGCGCAGGCTAGCCTCGACGACGGAAGTGGGCTGGCCGTTTTCCGGCGAAAAGGACGTCGGCACCAACTTGTACAAGACGGTGGAATTCCCGGGCTTTCGCGACTTCATCCGAGAGGTTCGCAACGCCGAGGTATACTTCATGCCGCTGGAAGAGGGTCTTCCTGACACGGCGACGACGCTCGCTCGGCGCAGATTCTATGATCGCTGCCACCTGTGGTATCGCTTCCTTGGCTTGTCGGAAACCGACCCCACAAGCACCAAGCTCAAACCGCTCGAGATCGAGCGGGCGTCCTACTTTGATCCGATGGATGAGAACGCCCCGGCCACCAATGTGAATATAGATATCACCGGTCCGAACTACTATGGCATGGTCGAACTTACGCTCGGTTTGAAGGTCAAGGAGGAAGGGGATACCGTTCCGGTCGCCAAAGCGTTAAAGATTTCCACGAGTCGCCGTGCGCAGACTCAGAAGAACTGGCAAGCCAGATGGGAGTGGGATGCGCAGGGGCCTATGACGTTCAAGCTGACCCATGGCGCGGAGACCGGCAGCGGCACGACGAGATACAAGCCCGTTTCCAAATCGCTGGGCACCTGCACGCCGCTGTCGATTTGCGCCTATTTGCTCGATGGTAATCCACTTAACGGAGATCGATCGACGTGGATCACGGCACACGCGATGAACCTCCCGGAGAAGTTGCGGGGCGTGGGGCAACCCGACCTCGCCAGCAAGGTGGAAAAGCGAGGGCATGTTCAGGTCGGTCTGGGGTTCAGATTCAAGCTGGATCGCCCCATGCCTGAGCCAATTGCGGAATTAAAGTTGGCCAGCGAATAACACGAGTCACCTTAGGTCGGCGCCGCTGAGCGGTGCCGGAAAAAACGCACGACAATCGAGTTTGTGGCGGGCGCGCGAATGTCGTTAGACCAATTAGAACTGCCTTCGGTTGGATCTCCCCACAACCGAATCGCATCGTCGAAGCGTAAAGGGGATTTGCAATGAGTTGGACCGATCTGTTCAAGTCGAAATCATCTGCCGGCAAGCCGGATCCGCGCGTTCGCTGGTTCGGCAAATTGCCGACTTATCCGGACTATTACCGATCGCACACCGACGAGGAGTGGGCGGTCGAGTTCAATTCTTGGGTCTTGAAGGGGTTCGAGCTGTACCAAGGCCGGCTTGCCCAAAGTGACCACCGCCAGCAGCGTCTGCCCATCGCCGGGTGCGTGGTGCGCCTCCCCAAGGCCCAAATGACGGTGCTGGCCGTGGTTTTGGATTTCGGCGGCGATATGCGGGGCCGGCCGTTCCCTATGTTTTTCTACGTGGGCATCCCGTCCGCGTTGCTTCCTGGGCCCACCAGCGACCGCATAACCCCAGTCGTAGACGTGCTGGAGCGACTCTTGCGTATGCGCCGTGAGGTCGTGCGGTTTATGAACATGCCGGGAAGATTTGAGGCCGCCTTCGGTGGCCGCGAGATCGACGTTGCAGATGTCGCCGACGGCCGAACCGACGATTCCTGGATCGCCGGGGGCAAGGCCACCTCACTCACTCAGTGGTTTCGCGGCGCTCATGATCGTTTGAAGGTCAAGGAGTGGGATGATTGGTTTCACCGCGCCGAAAAACTGGGCAACAACATCAGTGCCCATCCCAAGAATGACTTTGAACCCACGCTGCAGTTCCCGCTGTCGGCCGGCGTTCCGTTGAACGTCCAATGCGCCGGGTGGTTGTGCTGGCTTGAATCGAGGATGGACCTGAGCCGGCGGCAGCTTTCACTCGTGATGACTGGCGATCCGGGTTCGGAGGCGGGCCAGCTATCTTTTGTTGCTCGCGAGCTGACCGCGGAGGATTTTCTCCTGCTCACGCCACTGGCGAGCGCTCTTTCGTTCGTCGATACCCTGTCAGCGTGGGAAGATACACAAGCATCGAACAGAGATTCCGACGACAATCCTAACCCGTCGGACGCCGACGCGCGCGAGGGCGAGGAGGTAGCCATCGACGTTCCCGCGGACAGCCGAACGTGGTTGGATTTCGTCCAGGCTTCGGCTCAGGCAACTTGACTTATGGACGGAGAGGCTTATCTTGGAAGGAAAGGAATGCTAAGCTGATTCCAGTCTCACTTTGCACCGCAGTTCGCGTCTCGTGGGTACAGGGCATCGCCTTTCCCGGTGATCGGAATCGTAGCCCTGCATGTAGGAATTGTGCACAAACTCACCCGCAGCAAGGATGCGCCGGCGCTTGGGATAGCACTTCGGTCGATCGCGGGTTGGCATCGGCGCCGTTAACTCGGTGTGGCCGATAGGCAGGACAGGCGGATCCATGGCCCAGTTCGATGAAGCCCCAATTCTCGCCCTTGGAGCAGAACCGATCCCTGGGGGAGCGCCCTGTGGTAGCGATGCCACAGAGGAGGACGCATACATCAGCGTCATGGCCGAATTCTCGAAGCACGGCCGCATCGAAGTCGAAGGCGATCCGGAGTGGTTTCAAGTCGAACAAGACTGCATCGGCATCCTTTCCGGAAAATGCAAGGACGTGGAAATCGCGTCCATACTCGGTCACGCCCTGTTCATGCAACATGGCTACGCGGGTCTTGCAGCGGCGTTGGGGATGATCACGGGGATGGTCAAGAACTTCTGGGAGGGGATGCAGCCTGCGCGCCCGCGACGGCGCAAGGCCCGAATTGAGACGCTGGCGGACCAGTTCACCGAGGGGTTGTGGTTCCGCGAAAACCAGCCCAAACCCGACGATTTTGATGCGTTGGATGCGTGCTTCGAACGGGGCGGGGAACTCAAGGCGGCCTTGACCGAGCACATGCCGGACGATCCTCCGGAGTTTCGCAAATTCATTGATGGCCTCAAAGATCACGCTGGCAAGCGCCCCAAGAAAGAAGAGCCCAAGCCCGCCGCCCCCGCAGCCGCAGCGGGTCAGCCTGTAGCGGTTGGCGGCGCCTCGGGTGGAGGGGCCGCGTTCAGTGCCGAGCCCGTCAGCGATGTCAGCGGAGCCGTCAACTCCGTCTTGAGCGCATGCACATTTATCAAAAAAGCCGATCCCACGGACCCGCTACCCTACGCGGTCGCGCGGTTTGTCAAATGGGCGAAGATTTCACTGCCCGTCACCGACGACGCCAAATTCAAGATTCCGCCGCCTGAAAACACCGTACTCGATGCGCTGCCCCATCAAATGGCCAACAGTTTGTGGGATCATTTGCTCAAAGGGGCGGAGGCGGCGTTTCGTTCGAGCGATCCCTTGTGGCTCGATTTGCAACGGTATGCGTGCGCCGCGATGTCTGGTCTGGGACCGACGTACGATGGGGCTCGTCAAGCGATCATGGGGCTCACTGGCTCCCTGGTGCAACGGCTAGGGGAAGGGTTGTACGAGCTTCGTTTTTCTAATGGCACACCGCTTTGCGGCGGGGAAACTCGCATGTGGATCGAGTCCGAAGTGGCTCCGGCGCAGCGCAGCGGCGGCGGATCGGGCTCGGGGGATGCCAACGGGAAACTGACCGAGGCGCACGACAAAGCTAAGAAGCTAGCGGGTTCGGGCAAGCTCAAGGAAGGACTCCAGGAGTTGCAGACAGGGTTGCTTGCCTGCAATCAGCGGCGGGATCGTTTTCTCTGGCGTCTTCGAATCGCGCAGCTATGCTTTGACGCGCAACGGTTGCAGCTTGCCGCGCCGCTGCTAGAAGAATGTTCTGAAGAGATCCAGCGATATCATATTGACGAGTGGGAGCCCGTGTTGGCTGTCGATGTCGCTCAAACTTTGTATCGATGCCGAAAGGCACTGACCGCGGCCACGAAAGATCCGCGGCCCGAAGTGCTCGACGGCGTGCGTGATACGTTCGCTTGGTTGTGTCAATTGGATCCATTGGCGGCGCTGGCCGCTGAGCCTTCGGGCAAGTGATCCGAGGATTGTTTAGACCTGAAGGAGGAAACCAATGGCAAAAGGCCCATCGAAGGCTCGTGAATCGCGGGTCAACATCTCTATTTCGGATCGCCTGCGTGGCGGGGCCGAACCGGAGCTACCGTTCCGTATGTTGGTCATGGGAGACTACAGCGGCAAAGAGGACAACTCTCCCATCGAGGAGCGTAAGCCGCTTGACATCAACAAATCCAACTTCGATTCCGTGATGCAAGGGTTTAATCTGTCTCTGGACTTGTCCGTAGACGATCGTCTAGCGGGTAAGGGCGAGTTGCCCGTATCGTTGAAGTTCGGCACGTTGAAGGACTTCCGTCCGGAGTCTATCGCGCGGCAGGTTCCTGAACTTAAGAAGCTGCTCGAGTTGCGCGATGCCATGAAAGCGCTTCGCCCCAAAATGGGGGACAAGGCAGCCCAGAAAGAGCTGATGGGCGCGATCAAGGATCCCGCGGTGCGCGATCAAATCGTCGGCATGATCGCGGAGGCCACTTCAGGTGGCGGCGATGCCGGAGCGGGCGGCGCCGCTGAGGCCCCTCCCGCGGCCCAGGCCGATACACCCGTTTCTCCCGACGAGGGAGATGGTCCGTCCGGCGATGCACCGTCCGAATAGAATAGCAGGGTTTCGAATCAAGCCCGCTGTCGCAAACCGACGGCGCGGCAATGGTTGAATTTTAGGTAGGAAGATAAACATGGCAGAACAACCCCAACAAGCACAAGCGGCAGGCGCCGCGGAAGCCGACACGAGCGCGGTCGATGCGCTCATCGATGGCTGGGACTTGGACAACGAATACCGGGATCTCTATCGCAAGGGCATCGCCGGTATTGTTCAGAAGGCATCCGGTCTCGATCTGAACAAGATTACCGTGAACAAGCAGGTCGTGGACGATTTCATCGCAGAGATCGACCAGCAACTGAGTTCGCAAGTCAACGCTATCCTTCACAACGATCAGTTCCAGAAGCTTGAATCATCGTGGAGAAGCCTGTGGTATCTGGTGGACAATACGGAGTTCCGCCAGAACATCCGCATCGAAATGCTAAACACCTCGAAGGAAGCCTTGCTGGAAGACTTCCAGGATTGCAAAGACTGGCAGAAATCGGGCCTGTTCAAGACCGTCTACCAGCATCAGTACAACACGTTCGGCGGAAACCCCTACGGGCTGATGGTCTCCAACTTCTCCTTCGATCAGCGCACGCCGGATGTGGAGCTGCTCACCGAAATCTCCCGCGTTTCGGCCGTGGCCAAGTGCCCCTTCCTCGGGGGAAGCGACCCGAAGATGTTCGACAAGAAGATGGCTTCCTATGAAGGCATGCCCAAGCTCGCCGAAATGTACGAAATCTTCGAGCAGCCCCAGTACACCAAGTGGAACGCCTTCCGGGATTCGGACGACGCCCGCTACATCGGACTGGCCATGCCGCGATACCTGCTCCGCAAGCCGTATACCGTCGAGGATCAGGATGTCAAAGACTTCACGTTTGAAGAAGACGTCCGCGTAGAGGATCACAGCCGATATCTTTGGGGCAATGCCTCGTTCGCCATGGCCGGCCGAATGGCCAACAGCTTCGCCAGCTTCGGCTGGTACAACTCTATCGTCGGCCCCAACAGCGGCGGCGCCGTGCCGGATCTGCCGCTCCACCAGTACGAGGCCACCGGTCAGACGCACACGAAGATTCCCACGGAAACCATGATCTCGGAAGATATGGACGTTGATCTGTGCAACTTTGGTTTCATGCCGCTGGTCATGCGTAAGGGTAGCGACAATGCGGCGTTCTTCGATGCCCCGTCGGCCAAGCGGGTCGGCAAGTTTCCCGACACCGCCGAAGGGCACGAGGACGAAACGCGGGCTCGCCTGGGCATGTCGCTTCCTTATCTGATGATCTCCTGTCGCATCGCCCATTATCTGAAGGTGATCTGGCGAGAGAACATGGGCCGGGTCATGGACGCGGAGAAAATGGTCGGCGAGATCAACACGTGGTTAAAGCAATACTGTCGCCAGGGCACACTCGATGACACGCTGGCTTCCAAGTATCCTCTGAAGGAGATTCAAGTCACGGCCGAGCCGGTTCCCGGTAAGCCGGGCATGTACAAGTCCGAAATCCAGATGATTCCGCACTTCAAGCTCAAGGGCGTTGAGGTTGAATTGTCGATGGTAGGCCAGTTTGATCCGCCGCCGGGATAATGCCCGGCTAGCAGAGTTTTGGTGCTTTGCGGCGCTGCCGCGGCGCGTCGGCAACGGTTGTGGACTAGGTGCTTGGATCGCAAGGCCGGGGGCGCAGCGCGCCCGGTGGCGACCCGCGCCGATGACGGCCGTCACCTGGCGACATAGGCCCACTTGTTGTGCGCGGGCCGTGCACCAGCGCCCGTCGGACCCCCGTCCGGTAGTGCGCATTGCCTAACGGAAAACGCGCCTTGTCAGTCGCGTCGCCGTCTTAAGTTCTTTCAGCATCTGGAGTTAAAATCCTCAGTCAGGAAGAGGGCCAACGCGGGCCGTGGTTGGGCACGCGTATTGCAAAGGCATAGTACGTCCGCATCGCATTGGCCAAGCTGTTTGGAGTGCGAAGCGCCCGGTTGAATAACGAACCAAGCATCGTTGCGTCATTTTGAAAAAAGCATGACCGAGATAGCCGCCCCCGCGTGGGGGTCTGGCTGTTTGGGCGGTTGAAACGAAAGGAATGCATAACCATGCCAACCCCATGTAATCTGCGAGTCGGCGAGTATCCCGGTTCGAGCGAAAAGGAAGGTCGTGAGGACACGATCGACGTTTTCGAGGTCGAGCATCACATTCATCAGCCTGTCGATCTGACGACGGGCCAAGCCACCGGCGTACGCGTTCACGCGCCTTTGCGGGTGGTTGCTTCGTTGGACAAGTCCACGCCGGGGCTGCACAAGGCTTTGTGCACCGGTCAGAATCTCGCGGAAGTGATTCTCGAGTTTTACCGGATCGATCCAAGTACGCGCAGCGAGGCTAAGTATTACGAGATCACGCTTCGCCAGGCCCGCGTAGTGGATGCATCGCCCTACATGCCGATGAGCTTCCTTCCAGCCAACGAATCGTACCGTCACATGGTCCAGTACAGCTTTGTCTACGAGGAGATGGAGTGGAACTGGATGCCGGACAGCGTCGTCGAGATGGACAAGTGGCGCGCGCCCGGTGGCGGCTAATGGATTGGAATGGCATCAGGAATCATCCGTTCCCGTGCGGCGCGTCGCTTAGCGCCGCGCGGGGCCGGCTTTCCACGGCCGTTGTTCCCTATCTCGCTTGTCGGGGAGAAGATGATACGCGGGCGAGGATGCTCTGCTCATGGCACGAGAAAAGACGCTGCTAGAGCGGCTTGCGGATGCGGGGCAAGGCGGGCGTAGTCGGGTTCAACCCTCGGCGGAGGAAGACCTGGACGCGCTGATGGAATCCGTACGTCGCCAACTCGCACGTATTCTCAACGCACGACACGGCATGAGTGAAGCCATGCCCGAGTACGGGCTGCCGGCGCTGACCGATTTGACGATCGGCACCGGAGACCACGCGACCACCGTCGAGAAGGCGATTCGGCAGGCCATCGAGAAGTATGAACCGCGGTTGCGGCGCATTCGGGTCTCGCGGGTCCTGGATGAGGAGCGGGATCAAGTATGGGCCTATCGCGTGGACGCGGTGTTGCGAAGCCAGTCCGGCGACCACAAGGTTTGGTACGAAACCGAAGTTAGAGGTTCCGGCGAGTTTGACGTTAGCGATTGACAGCTGGCGCGATTGCCGGGTTTTTCGATGTTCCAAAGCGGAAGGTGACGCGCGAGGTGAGCAATACCTATTATCAGGACGAGCTTCGCTATCTGCGGGACGTCGGCCCTGAGTTCGCCCGGGCGAATCCGGAAATCGCGCGTTATCTCGGCGACCGCGGAAGCGACCCCGATGTAGAGCGATTGCTTGAAGGCGTGGCCTTTCTCTGCGGTCGAGTCCGGCAGAGGCTCGACGACGATCTTCCCGAAGTGACCGCGACGATGTTGTCACTTCTTTGGCCGCACTACCTGCGCCCCATCCCGTCGATGAGCGTGCTGGAGATGATTCCCGATCTTGAGGCGATGCAGGCGCCATTGCCGGTGGAAAAAGGCGCCGGATTCGCCAGCGTCGAGGTCGATGGCACACGCTGTCAGTATCGCTCCGCGTGGCCTGTGAAGATTCGCCCCTGGAGCATATCGGACGTTCAACTGGAAACCATCGCGGCCAGCCCGGTGCGACTACGGCTCTTCCTGCGTACGTCGGCCAAGGTGACGCTGGCTGACATCGAGCTCGATACGGTTCAGTTCCATCTTGCGGGAGATCCGGCCGCCTCGTTTGCGTTGTACCTATTGCTTTCCGCGCATGTAGACCATATCACCGTCAGCGATGGATCCACCCGGCACGACCGCAAGGAGTTTGAGCTGGACGCAAGCCATGTCCAGCCGGCCGGGCTTGATCGGGCCGAGGGCGTGCTGCCCTATCCCGCCCGCTCGTTTGCGGGATACCGCTTGCTCCAGGAGTACTTCGCCTTCAAGGAGCGATTCCTGTTCGTCAAGGTTGCCGGTTTGGATCGGGCGATTGAATCGCTCGGTTTGGAGCAGACCGTCGAGGTCGCCTTCACGTTCAACCGCCTGCTCGAGAGCTACCCCATGGTATCTCGCGAAAACGTGCGGCTGCATTGTGTGCCGATCGTCAACCTGTTTGAGCACCCGGCCGACCCGATTCGCGCCAAGCACGACCGGACGGAACACTTACTCTTGCCGAGCAAGGTCGGCGTGTCCGATAGGCGACACCTGGAAATCTTTTCAGTCGACGAGGTGGCGGGCCTTGCTCAGACCGAATCCTTGGAGACGCGGCGCTATGAGCCATTCTATTCGTTCCGCCACGCCATGGTCGATACGCCCGAGGGGACGGCATACTACCAAACTCACTTGAAGCCCAACGTGGTCACGCACGATTTGCGCTTCGGCACCGACACCTATGTTTCGTTCGTGCCCGGATCGCGGACCGAGCAAGTGCCCGCCGAAGAAACGATGTCCATCGAACTAACCTGCACCAATCGCGATCTGCCCATGGCACTGCGCGCGTCGGACATCTGCGAGCCTACCGACACATCCCCGGCGGGCCTGACCTTTCGCAATCTGATCAAGCCGACGCCGAACACGAGCCCGCCGCTGGGCAAATCGCTTCATTGGCGGCTTATTTCGCACATGTCGCTGAATTACGTATCGCTGACGGATGCGGAGCATCTCAAGGAGTTGCTGCGCTTGTATGATTTCCAATCGGAATTCGACGCCCAGCGTGCGCTGGCGCAGGAACGAATGATGGAGGGGATCGTCAGCGTACGATCAACGTTTGCGGAGCGATTGCTTTGCGGCTCCTCCGTCCGCGGCACGGCGGTTGAAATCGAGCTGGACGAAGATCGCTTTGCCGGCGAGGGTGACGCCTACTTGTTCGCCAGCATCCTTGATCGCTTTATCGCGCTGTACGCGACGATCAACGCGTTTACCCAAATCACGGCTCGCTTCACGCGCAATGGTCAGGTTCACGAGTTCCCGCCGCGTTGGGGTGAGCAGCATAGTCCTACGGTGACACGGGGGGGGCTCTAGCGATGGGCACGAATGCCGATCTAAAGACCGAGCGGGAGCGTCTGTTGGCCCGCCTCGTGGACGAAGGCCACCGCTACGATTTTTTCAAGGCGGTCTGGCTTCTCGAGCGTCTGTTGCCCGATCACGAGCCGGTAGGCCACCGCGGTCCGGTGGAGCGAGAGGCCTTCCGTTTTCGCCCGGACGTTTCCCTGGGATTCCCGTCGACCGATGTGCGGCGCATTGCTGAATATGAGCACCCGCAAACCGGTGAAACTTTTTACCAGATCGACGTGACGTTTCTCGGGCTGTACGGAGTAAGTACCCCGCTTCCGTTGCATTATTCGGTAGACGTGCTTCGGCAGGTCGACACGGCCGCCAACCTCCCGGATCAGACGACCGGCGGCGGCGTTCCTGCTGGTGAGCCGGCCTGTGACGGCGCGGCGCCGGTTCGCGACTTTCTCGATGTGTTCCACAACCGCGTGACCGGGCTTTTCTACCGCGCCTGGCTCAAGTATCGATATCCGATGCAATTCGGCATGGCCGGGCGGGATCGGATTAGCGACTATCTGCGTTGGTTGATCGGCCTGTCTCCGGATCACGGCCCGGAAACCTACGGCGTGTCGCCGACTCGGATGATCCGGTATGCCGGATCCATGACGCAGCATCCTAAGTCCGCGGCCGTCCTCGAGGGCATCCTCACCGACTATTGGCAGAGCTTGGATGTTTCGGTCCAACAGTGCGTGGGTCGTTGGGTTTCCATCGCCCCAGGCGACATGAACCGAATCGGTCAGAAAAACAGCATGCTGGGCGTAAACCTGACAATCGGCGAGGAAATCTACGACCTGAATGGCGCGTTCAACATCACCATTGGACCGGTGAATTGGGAGGTGTTTCAGGCCTTTCTTCCGGACGGTCCGGCGTTTTCCGAGACAAGCGCTATCGTGCAACTTTATTGCGCGGATCCGCTGTCGTTTTCATTGGAAATCAAGCTGGAGCCGAACGCGGTTCCGGAGTTTGCGTTGGGCGTGGATCCGACGATTGGACGGCTGGGCTACACAAGCTGGGCGACCACCCAGCCGCTGGGCGCCACCTCGGTGATCTTGGAGTCCACCTCGACGCCGTGTGTCGAATCGGACGCGTACGACGCCGAAGCGGCCACGGCTGGCGGAGGCGAGATTCTTGCGACGTTATAGCCGCAATTGAGAGATAGACTCAGGTTGGCCCGAAGCACAAGGGTTGTGTTAGGGCGGACCGCAACATCGGATTGATTTTATGTCGACTGCAGCGAAGACCGACGACTTACGCAAACTTCTCCCCCGGTTTGACAAGGCCTGCACCACCTGTTTGCAGGGCGCCACGTCACTGTGCGTTTCGCGCAGCCATTATGAGGTCAATCCGGATCACTTGCTTCTGCGCCTGCTCGATGACACAGGCGGAGACATCACGCGGATCTTGGAAACGTTTAAGGTTGATCGGGCGCAGGTTCGGCGCGCCTTGCAGCACATCTTAGAGGAATTGCGCACCGGGCACCGCGGCCGCCCCGCCCTATCGCCCAAGGTCATCGAGCTGTTTCAATCCGCGTCTGTCATGGCGGACGAAGCGAGAATCGAAAAAATTCGCCCCGGTTTGCTGCTGTTGGCATTCGTGCTGAATCCTACGCACTCACGCGTCAACGAGTTTACGCAGGAGCTGGAGCGCATTGACGTCGACCAACTCCGCGACCATTTCCACGAAATCGTCTTGGGCTCCACCGCCGCTGACGCCGAAGGCGCGGCCGGGGAGGTCGGCGGTGACAACGGCGCGCCCATCGACGGATCCGCGTTGGATAAATTCACGGTCGATCTTACCGCTAAGGCTGAAGCCGGCGAGATCGATCCCGTGTTCGCCCGCGACCACGAAATTCGTCAGATGATCGACATTTTTGCGAGGCGTCGAAAGAACAACCCCATCCTGGTCGGCGAGCCAGGGACGGGCAAGACGGCGATTGTCGAAGGGTTGGCACTGAGAATTGTCAAGGGCGACGTGCCGCCGACGCTCCGTGGGGTCAAGTTGGTATCCCTGGACATGGGGCTGCTTCAGGCCGGCGCCAGCGTCAAAGGCGAATTTGAGAACCGGTTGAAGAATGTCATCAAGGAGATCAAAGGCAGCGAAGTACCGATCATCACGTTTATCGACGAAGCGCACACGCTGATCGGCGCCGGCGGAGCCGCCGGGGGCGGGGACGCGGCCAACTTGCTCAAGCCGGCGCTCGCCCGCGGAGAACTGCGTACCTGCGCCGCCACGACCTGGGCGGAATACAAGAAATACTTCGAAAAAGACGCCGCGCTCGAACGCCGATTCCAACTGGTGCGTTGCGACGAACCCAGCGTGGAAGACGCGGTGGTCATGCTCCGAGGCCTGAAAGAAAAGTACGAGAAACACCACAAAGTGCTGGTGCTGGATGAAGCGGTATCCGCTGCGGCGGCGCTTTCTAAACGCTACATCAGTGGTCGGTTTCTGCCTGACAAGGCTGTGGACCTGCTCGATACGGCCTCGGCACGGGTGTGCGTCGCCATGAGTACGCCGCCGGCCAAGCTGGACGACATGGATAGAGAATTGAGCCACTTGGACACGGCGATCACGGCAATTTTGAGGGATGAAGCCTCCGGCGTGACGCCTGAGGCGGGCTTGGTGGACGAGTTGCGCGGGCAGCGCGAACAGCTGCTGGTGGATCGCGAGAAGCTGGATGAACAATGGAATAGGGAACGGGAGGCCGTCAAGAACATCATCGCGCTCCGAGCGAGGTTAGCCGGTCAGGCCGACGATGAGGCTGACGGCGACTCCAACGGCAAAGCCAAAGGCGAAGCGGAGGGCGCGTCCAAGCCGGCGAAAGAACCGGTGGACGAAGCCGCCCTCAGAGCTGAAATCGATCAAGCCATGGCCGCGCTTGAGGAAATGCAGGGCGACGACGCGCTGCTGCACCCGCATGTGGATGGGGGCGCCGTCGCGGACATCGTTTCAGACTGGACCGGCATCCCCATCGGCAACATGGTCAAAGACGAGATCGAAGCCACACTCAACATGGAAGATCGTCTGCGGGCTCGCGTGGTCGGCCAAGACCACGCCCTTTCGATCATCTCGCAGAAGCTTCGGACGGCCAAGGCGGGCATCGGGAATCCGGAGCAACCCATGGGCGTGTTTCTCTGCGTTGGCCCCAGTGGCGTCGGCAAGACGGAATTGGCGCTGGCGGTGGCCGATCTGCTTTTCGGCGGGGATCAATTCCTTACCTCGATCAACATGTCGGAGTTCATGGAGAAGCACACCGTTTCGCAGTTGAAGGGCTCGCCGCCCGGATATGTGGGGTATGGCGAGGGCGGCGTGCTCACGGAAGCGGTTCGCCAGCATCCTTATTCGGTCGTCCTTTTGGATGAAATCGAGAAAGCCCACCCGGATGTAATGAACCTGTTCTATCAGGTGTTCGACAAGGGCAGCCTGGCCGACGGCGAGGGCCGGGTGATCAACTTCAAGAATACCGTCATCATCATGACGAGCAATCTCGGGACCGATGCCATTCAGGCCATGTGCGAATCGGGCGAAGAAGTAAACATCGATGATCTCAAGGAGGCGATTTATCCGCACCTGCGGGAACACTTGAAGCCGGCCTTGGTCGCGAGAATGACGGTGATTCCGTTCTTCACGCTCGGCGATGATGTCCTCCAGAACATCGCCGAGCTCAAATTGGCGAAACTCGGGCGCCGCGTCACCGCGGCCCACAAGATGACGTTCAACGCCGACGAGGCCGTCTACCCGGCCATGGCCGCGCAGTGTACCCAGGTCGATATTGGCGCGCGCCAGATCGACCACCTCATCGATCAGGCCATCACGCCCGAGTTGTCCATCGCGTTACTCGAAAAAATGACGCAAGAGGACATGCCGGCTTCGCTCACCATGGGTGTCAACGAAGCAGGTGAATTTGTATATACGTTTGAGGATGCAAAATAGTGCGGCGTTGTCCACAACACGCTAACGTCGTGTGAATTGCGTTGTCTATAACCTTAGAGAGAACCCCCCGCATCTTTTTTCGGGAATTTTGGCCTCAGATCGCGTTGCACGGTTGCGGTCTTAGTGCGTAGGAGCCTCGTGACATGGCTTTGATGAGAGATACCAGCGCGGCGCAAATCGCCTTTCAACTCGCCGATGGTGAGCCGGACCAGTTTCTGGTCTTCCGCTATCGGGGTACGGAAGGGTTTTGTCAGCTCTACCGCTTCGAGATCGAGGTGGCCTCCACCGAACAAGCGGTCGCCTTTGATAGCGTCGTAGGCAAGCACGCCACGTTGAGCATCAACACCGACTATGGTACGCGTTGGTTTCACGGCGTGGTGAGCCGCTTTGAGATGACGGGCGAAACGGCAGGTCAGACGTACTATCGATTCGAGCTGGTGCCAGAGGTTTGGCTCCTAACCCATCGCACCACGTCGCGCATTTTCCAACAGAAGACCACCCAGGAAATCGTTGCCACGGTGCTCACCGAGGCGGGTATTCCTACGGACCGTTTCGATCTGAGCGGTTGGAAAACCGAGTTTGATGCGCGAGAATTCTGCGTCCAGTATCGCGAGACGGATTACAACTTCATCTGCCGCCTGATGGAGGAAGTCGGCGCGCGGTGGTATTTCGAACAGACCCAAGATGCCCACAAATTGGTCGTGGCCGACGCGGCCGATTCCTACACCAACATCGAGGGCGAAAGCGCCGAACTCCCCTACCGCCCCCCGACGGCGCTCAACGTGGCCGAGGGCCTCGAGCACATCTACCGGCTGCGCGTAGGCCAATGCGTGCGCAGCGGGGCGGTCGTGCTCAATGACTATTCCTTTGAAAACCCCAAGCTCAACCTGCAATCAAGCAGCGATTCCGGGCGCGACACGAGCCTGGAGTTCTTCGATTGTCCGGGCGAATACGAAAAACAAGGGCTCGGAGGCAGCCTGGCCAAAATTCGCGCGGAGGAATTCGAATCCGCGAGAATTCACGGCACGGCCCAGGGCAACTCGCCCCGGCTTGCGATTGGGAAAAAATTCACGCTGACCGAACATCCCTCGGAGCCCACCAACGCCGAATACCTCATCACCGTGATCACGCATCAGGGCCGGCAGTCCACATCGCGAACCTCCACGGGCACGGACGCCGAGCGCCATTTCGATGGGACCTCGAACCGAGCACGCACCCAGTGGCTATTTCACGGCGGCCAAGTCGCCAATGACCTTTTTTCCGCCGGCGCGGCTTCGGGCGGCAATCCGCTCGACGCGCTCAGCGTCCCCAACCTTATGGATGATCCGGCGGGCCTCGCGCCGGTAGACGTAGACGCGCCGGTGTATGACTGTAGCTTTGAGTTCATTCCGTCGAGCGTGACCTATCGCCCGCCGCGCATCACGCCGTGGCCGAAGATGCGCGGCGCGCAGACGGCGATAGTCGTCGGGCCTTCCGGCGAGGAGATTCATACCGACAAGTACGGCCGGGTCCGCGTACAATTCAAGTGGGATCGCACGGGTAGTGAAAACGGCGAGCCGAAGCTCTACGGCGCGGATTCGTCCTGCTGGATTCGGGTCAGCCAGGGGATGGCCGGTGGGCAATACGGCATGA